>NZ_JBICMI010000043.1:0-915 GCF_043106155.1 Pseudomonas sp. FYR_7 | reverse complement strand
CTGACGAGCCTGCCGATCACGCTCTAGGCCGAAGTCGTGGCGGCCTGACAACCAAAATCCACATGCTCTGCGACGCCAGCGGGATACCGTTGCGCTTTCTCCTCTCTGGCGGTCAAGCCGGTGACATCAGCTACGCCCAACCACTGCTGGACGAGGTCAGCATTCCATCGAGCCGACGTGGCCGCCCGCGCAAGCGCTGTAAGTGGCTACTTGCCGACAAGGGCTACGACGCCGAAGCGCTACGCCGCTACTGCGACCAATATCGAATGCAGCCCGTCATCCCGTTGCGCTCGATGAAGCGCAAGCCCAAGCCTGGCTTACCCAGACTGTTCGACCGGCCCAAATACCGACAGCGCAACATCATCGAACGCATGTTTGGCTGGTTGAAAGAGAACCGCCGGATCGTCACGCGCTTCGACAAGCTCGCAAAAAGTTACGCCGCGATGGTTTCGCTGGCTTGTGTCCTGCGGTGTATGCGACGGCTTTTTTCAGACAGAGCCTAGGTAGTCAGGGCCTTGCTGCTTTTTACTAGCATTGAAATCTCCTTTTCCGTTCACCTGCCATCACACTTTAACAACTTTTAGAATCTCATATGCCCCAGTGTCGGTCACGGTGCTGAATAGCAAGTAATATCCGGAGGGATGCTGTCACACCTCTGGACGCCAGCGATGAGGATCATCGTCGTGAAGTGCTGCCGGCCTACAGCCTGTTCGACAACTTGGTCAAGCAGGCATTTGGTTAGGCTGGCGGGCGTCTAGAGCGGCTGCGGGCATTGTTTATCGCTCGGAACTTGTCCTAGGCTCTGTATGAAAAGTCTTGAGACGAAGGTCAGGCAAGGCGAAAACAGCCGAGGAACGGTCGGAGTCGCGTTCGACTTTACGGGTTGTAAATGAGCATTCCGACCGGGCTGCGATC
>NZ_JBICMI010000042.1:0-770 GCF_043106155.1 Pseudomonas sp. FYR_7 | reverse complement strand
ATGGTTTGAGCCCCGTTACATCTTCCGCGCAGGCCGACTCGACTAGTGAGCTATTACGCTTTCTTTAAAGGGTGGCTGCTTCTAAGCCAACCTCCTAGCTGTCTAAGCCTTCCCACATCGTTTCCCACTTAACCATGACTTTGGGACCTTAGCTGACGGTCTGGGTTGTTTCCCTTTTCACGACGGACGTTAGCACCCGCCGTGTGTCTCCCATGCTCGGCACTTGTAGGTATTCGGAGTTTGCATCGGTTTGGTAAGTCGGGATGACCCCCTAGCCGAAACAGTGCTCTACCCCCTACAGTGATACATGAGGCGCTACCTAAATAGCTTTCGAGGAGAACCAGCTATCTCCGAGCTTGATTAGCCTTTCACTCCGATCCACAGGTCATCCGCTAACTTTTCAACGGTAGTCGGTTCGGTCCTCCAGTCAGTGTTACCTAACCTTCAACCTGCCCATGGATAGATCGCCCGGTTTCGGGTCTATACCCAGCGACTAAACGCCCTATTAAGACTCGCTTTCGCTACGCCTCCCCTATTCGGTTAAGCTCGCCACTGAATATAAGTCGCTGACCCATTATACAAAAGGTACGCAGTCACCTAACAAAGTAGGCTCCCACTGCTTGTACGCATACGGTTTCAGGTTCTATTTCACTCCCCTCTCCGGGGTTCTTTTCGCCTTTCCCTCACGGTACTGGTTCACTATCGGTCAGTCAGTAGTATTTAGCCTTGGAGGATGGTCCCCCCATATTCAGACAAAGTTTCTCGTGCTC
>NZ_JBICMI010000041.1:0-1010 GCF_043106155.1 Pseudomonas sp. FYR_7 | reverse complement strand
ACGGAGTTCTGGTCAGCGGTAATAGTGACCAGCACCAGATCGCCTTGGTTACCCGTGCCCGGGGTACCCGAACCTGGCTCGTCAGTTACGGTAGTGGTTACAACCTCATTGCCCAGCGTCAACTTCTCGAAGTTATCTCCACCCGAAACCGACTCTAGCTTGTTCACCAGAGCAGGCTGGCCACCCATATACACATCATCGCCAACGGCAATAGTAGTGCTGCCAGCGACGCTATTGGCTGGAATGGTGACTTTCGTCCCGTCAGTCAGCGTGAAAGTCAGTGCTCCATGTTGAGTGACAGGCAAGCCTTGAGCGTTGCTCAGGGTTACGGTGTAGGTAACTTGGCCACCCTCTGTAACAGTCGTCTTGTCCGCCGTAAGGGTTGCGATGACTTCGCTGATGGTGTCGGAAATTTCAACTGTTGCCGGGCCACCGATGACTAGGTTCTCGAACGTGGCGCCCGGGACGCTAGCGTCGGTCACACCTAGCGTGACGGAGCCTGGATCCTTGATGACATCGTCGCCTTGTGCGGCGAGCTTGTACTCGACCTCAGTCTTTCCAGCCTCGATGGTGACTTTGTCACCATTCGACAATGTGACAGTGAGCGGACGGTCCAAGGCTTGACTGACTTTGACCGTGAAAGACGGCTGCTGATCTTCGGTCACATTGCCGTTACTGACGATGCTAACGGTGACAGTGTCGATACTGTCGTTGATGACCGTGGAGGCTGGCGTGGGGTTTGCGGTCAGTTCTTCGAAGTTGCCGCCGGTGGCGCTGTCGATGGTCACGCTAACGGTGGAACCGTTGTTGTAGACGTCGTTGGCCGGGGTCTGGAAATCGATGCTGCCCTGGGTCTTGCCTGCTTCAACGGTGATGACCTGGCCATTGGACAGGGTCACGGTAACTGGGGTTTGAGCTGGGTTGGTCAGCGTGACGGTGTAAGTGATCACGCCACCTTCGGTCACGCTTGGCGAAGCCGTCAGCGTAGCAGTGGTGGTGTCGATCGAGTC
>NZ_JBICMI010000040.1:0-133738 GCF_043106155.1 Pseudomonas sp. FYR_7 | reverse complement strand
CAGGCAGATTCCTAGGCATTACTCACCCGTCCGCCGCTGAATCCAGGAGCAAGCTCCCGTCATCCGCTCGACTTGCATGTGTTAGGCCTGCCGCCAGCGTTCAATCTGAGCCATGATCAAACTCTTCAGTTCAATACTGCTTGGGTTTTTAAGAAACCCTAAACTTGGCTCAGCAATCTCAAATGACTATGTGATTTCTCGCATGGTCACTTGTGATGCTGATAATCTTTCTGACTATCAGTCCGTACTCACAAGCACCCACACGAATTGCTTGATTCGATTTGTTAAAGAGCGTTTGGCTGAGAGCGCTTCGTCTCAACCGAGGCGCGCATTCTACGCTTTCCTCACTGCCTGTCAAGCGTATATTTTTGAAATTTATTTCGAGAAACTCGTTCAACTTCAAACACTTGACTCGCTTCGATCTCTCGTAGCGGGAGGCGAATTCTACAGCGTTTCAACACGCTGTCAACCTTCTTCTCAACCGCTGCCGATCTGTTCGATCGTAGCCCTTACAGCACCACCTTAACTAGCTAACCCATTGAATCTCAAGGAGTTTCGCGTTCCGATGTCGCTGGAAGTGGGGCGCATTATAAGGGGATTCGAAACCGCGTCAACCTTTAATTTCATGTATTTGAAATATTCTGGCCGTGGGCTGGGAAGGCGCCGCTGATGGATGAGGCACTACCTTATATAGAAGAAGGAGGTCCCATGGCCTCCTTGCTCCCCAACAGCACGCTTACAAACTAGGGAATGCGAACTGCGATGCTTCATGGCTGGCCCGCTGCGGCCAGCGTTGAGTAATGGCCTTGCGCCGCGTGTAGAACCTCACGCCGTCTGGCCCGTAGGCATGCAGATCACCAAACAGCGAACGCTTCCAACCGCCGAAGCTGTGATAGGCCACAGGGACCGGCAGCGGAACGTTAACCCCTACCATGCCTACCTCGATTTCATCGCAGAACAACCGCGCCGCTTCACCGTCACGGGTAAAGATGCAGGTACCGTTGCCGTACTCGTGATCATTGATCAGTTGCATGGCCTGCTCGAGGCTGTCGACCCGTACTACACACAACACCGGCCCGAAGATCTCTTCCTTGTAGATGCGCATTTGCGGGGTCACTTTATCGAACAAGGTGCCGCCGACGAAATAGCCCTCTTCATTACCCGACACGCTCAAGCCGCGCCCGTCCACCACGAGCCTGGCGCCCGCCGCTACGCCTTCATCGATGTAGCCAACCACCTTGTCGCGAGCCGCCGCGGTGACCAGCGGCCCCATGTCCAGGCCGCACGATGTGCCCGCACCGATCTTCAGTGCCTTGATTTGCGGCTCAAGCTTGGCAATGAGCGCATCGGCCACCTGGTCACCCACGCACACCGCGACCGAAATGGCCATGCAGCGCTCACCGCACGAACCATAGGCAGCCCCCATCAGCGCACTGACGGCATTGTCCAGGTCGGCATCGGGCATCAGCACTGCATGGTTCTTCGCGCCGCCCAGTGCCTGGACGCGCTTGCCACGCTTGGTGCCCTCAGCGTAGATGTACTCGGCAATTGGCGTAGAACCCACGAAGCTCAACGCCTTGACCTCCGGCGCCTCGATCAGGGCATCCACCGCTTCCTTGTCACCGTGCACCACATTGAGGATGCCCTTGGGCAAGCCCGCTTCCAGCAACAGCTGGGCGATGAACAGCGTCGAGCTGGGGTCACGCTCCGACGGCTTGAGGATGAATGCGTTGCCGCACGCGATTGCCAGTGGATACATCCACAGTGGCACCATCGCCGGGAAGTTGAACGGCGTGATCCCCGCTACTACCCCCAGCGGTTGAAAGTCGGACCAGGCGTCGATGTTGGGGCCCACGTTTCGGCTGTACTCGCCCTTGAGCAATTCAGGTGCAGCGCAGGCGAACTCGACGTTCTCGATACCACGCTTCAACTCCCCGGCGGCGTCTTCCAGGGTCTTGCCATGCTCCTCGCTAATCATTTGTGCAATTCGCGCTTCGTTCTGCTCGAGCAGTTGCTTGAAACGGAACATGACTTGGGCGCGCTTGGCCGGCGGGGTGTTGCGCCAGGCCGGGAACGCGGCCTTGGCAGCATCGATGGCTTGCTGCACGGTCGCACGACTGGCCAGTTCGACCTTGCGAATGGCCTGGCCAGTGGAGGGGTTGAACACATCGGCGGTGCGCTCGCCCTTGGTAACCAGGTCACCGTTGATCAGGTGCTGAACAATGCTCATGTAACACTCCAGATAGAAAAAGGCGTGGCAGGCGTGTGTGCGACAGGCGCCTGCCTTGAACGCAGGAAATCAGTCGATCAGGTTCAGCGTCTCGCCCACGGCATCGAACAGACGGTCCAGCTCTTCAGGTTTGGTGTTGAAGGTTGGGCCGAACTGCAAGGTGTCGCCGCCGAATCGCACATAGAAGCCCGCTTTCCACAGTTTCATCGCCGCTTCATAAGGGCGCACGATGGCGTCTCCGTCCCGGGCGGCGATCTGGATGGCGCCTGCCAGGCCATAGTTGCGGATATCGACGATGTTCTTGGTGCCTTTGACGCCGTGCAGCAGGTTCTCAAAATGCGGCGCCAGGTCTGCAGCGGACTGTACGAGGTTTTCCTTTTGCAGCAGATCCAGCGCAGCAAGCCCTGCCGCACAGGCGACCGGGTGTGCAGAGTAGGTATAGCCATGGGGGAATTCCACGGCATAGTCCGGCGTCGGCTGGTTCATGAACGTGTGGTAGATCTCGCTGCTGGCAACCACCGCCCCCATGGGGATCGCCCCGTTGGTCACCTGCTTGGCGATGCACATCAGGTCAGGCGTAACGCCAAAGGCCTCGGCGCCGGTCATCGCGCCCATGCGGCCGAAGCCGGTGATCACTTCGTCGAAGATCAGCAGGATATTGTGCTGGGTGCAGATTTCACGTAGACGCTTGAGGTAACCCTTGGGCGGCGGCAGCACGCCGGCCGAACCTGCCAGCGGCTCGACGATCACCGCTGCAATATTGGATGCATCGTGCAGCTCGATCAGCTTGAGCATCTCGTCAGCCAGCGCGATGCCGCCTTCCTCCGGCAGGCCCTTGGTGAACGCGTTGACCGGCAATACGGTGTGCGGCAGATGATCGACGTCCAGCAACTGCCCGAACATCTTGCGGTTGCCGTTGACCCCGCCCAGGCTGGTGCCGGCGATGTTAACCCCGTGGTAGCCACGGGCGCGGCCAATGATCTTGGTCTTGGTGGCCTGGCCTTTCAGGCGCCAGTAGGCGCGCACCATCTTCAAGGCCGTATCGGCACATTCGGAGCCTGAATTGGTGTAGAACACATGATTCAGGTCACCCGGCGTCAGTTCGGCAATCTTTTCAGCCAGCTGGAAGGACAGCGGGTGCCCGAACTGAAACCCCGGCGAGTAGTCCAGGGTGCCGATCTGGCGCGACACCGCCTCGGTGATTTCCTTGCGGGTATGGCCCGCGCCACATGTCCACAACCCTGAGAGGGCATCGAAGATCCTGCGCCCCTTGTCGTCCACCAGATGATTGCCATCGGCCGCCACGATCAGCCGAGGATCGCGCTGGAAATTGCGGTTGGCGGTATAGGGCATCCAGTGCGCATCCAGCTTGAGCTGGCTGGCGATACCGGCAGGCGCGGTTTGGAGCATGTTCATCGGCGGTTCCTCGGAAGACGATTAGGCAACGATGGATGTTGTTGCAGCTAACTTGGCACGGCGATAAAGTCTGAAAAAGCCTGCATTTCTAACCTTTACACAGGCCACGACTAAACTGATGAGCCGACGCCCCGATCCGCTTGCACAAGTCAGCGACTTCGATATTCGCCTGTTGAAAATCTACCGCAGCGTGGTGGAATGTGGCGGGTTTTCTGCCGCAGAAAACGTGCTGGGTATCGGGCGATCGGCTATCAGTCAGCAGATGAACGATCTTGAACAGCGTCTGGGCTTGCGCTTGTGCCAGCGCGGGCGTGCAGGGTTCTCGCTGACCGAGGAAGGCCGGGAGGTCTATCACTCGGCGCTGCAACTGCTCAGCGCGCTGGAAACCTTCCGCACCGAAGTCAACGGCCTGCACCAGCATTTGCGCGGCGAGTTGAACATAGGCCTGACCGACAACCTCGTCACCTTGCCTCACATGCGCATTACCCATGCGCTGGCTGAACTCAAGGACCGGGGTCCGGACGTGCGTATCCAGATCCGCATGATCGCACCCAGCCAGGTGGAGCACGGTGTTCTCGATGGCAGTCTGCATGTGGGCGTCGTCCCCCAGACCAGCCCGTTGTCGGGGCTGGAATATCAACCGCTGTATAGCGAACGCTCGCTGCTGTACTGCGCCGTCGGTCATCCGCTGTTCTACGCCGATGACGATCTGCTCGACGATGAACGCCTCAATCGCCAGGAGGCCATTGCCCCGACCTTCCGCTTGCCTGCCGAAATCCAGGCGCACTACCAGGTGCTCAACTGCACGGCCAGCGCGTCGGATCGCGAAGGCATGGCGTTCCTGATCCTGACAGGGCGCTACATGGGTTACCTGCCTGATCACTACGCTGCGCTCTGGGTCCAGCAAGGACGACTACGAGCGCTCAAGCCCCAGCAACGCTTCTATGACCTGAGCTTGAGCTGGGTGACGCGAAAAGGCAGACGGCCCAATCTGGTGCTTGAGAGTTTTCTGGAAAGTCTGGCTGCGACACGTTGATGCCACTCTCTGCCGCCAATGCTTGTTACTTTGCCGTGGGAAGGTAATCTTGTCCTACAGACGCAGCCATCCCCCTGCACGGAATCGTTCATGACATTAGAAGTCCCTGCGCACCGCCTATCCGCCTCCGGCAAACCCGCAGGCCGTATCCGACAGAAAAATGAACAGGCCATCATCAAGGCCGCCGAAGACGAGTTCGCCCGTCATGGCTTCAAGGGCACCAGCATGAACACCATCGCCCTCAAGGCAGGGCTGCCCAAAGCCAACCTGCATTATTACTTCACCAATAAGCTGGGCCTGTACATTGCCGTACTCAGCAACATCATCGAGCTATGGGACAGCACCTTCAACGCCTTGAGCGTCGAGGACGACCCGGGCGAGGCGCTTAGCCGGTACATTCGCACGAAGATGGAGTTCTCCAGGCGCAACCCGCAGGCGTCGCGAATCTTCGCCATGGAAGTGATCAGCGGCGGCTCCTGCCTGACCGAGTACTTCAGCGCTGACTACCGCGAGTGGTTCCGGGGCCGGGCGGCAGTGTTCCAAGCTTGGATGGATGCAGGCAAGATGGACCCTGTCGACCCGGTCCACCTGATCTTCCTGCTGTGGGGCAGCACCCAGCACTACGCCGATTTCGCCACCCAGATCTGCCAGGTGACCGGTCGCAGCCGGTTGACCAAGCAAGATATGGAAGATGCCAGCACCAACCTTATCCACATCATTCTCAAAGGATGCGGCATCGCGCCAGTTGCCTGACCGACATTTATGCCTTCTACCCTGCTCGACCTCTGCGAATTCCGCGAGGACATTCGCAAAAGCCGCTTCATTACCCTGGCCGGGCCCATCGCCAGTGCCAGCGATGCCATGAGCTTCATCGAGCGTCACAGCGACCCCGACGCCACCCACAATTGCTGGGCATGGAAAATCGGGCCCCAATACCGCAGCAGCGACGACGGCGAACCTGGCGGCACGGCCGGCCGCCCGATTCTGTCAGCCATCGAGGCACAGGACTGCGATCAGGTGGTGGTGCTGGTCATCCGCTGGTACGGTGGCATTCAGCTTGGTACCGGCGGATTGGCCAGGGCATACGGCGGCGGCGCCAACAAATGCCTGCAACAGGCCCCCAAGCGCCTGCTGGTACAACGCAGCGAGTTCACTTGCAGTTGTGCATTCAGCGAATTGGCGCTGGTGAAACTGCGGGTCGCCGACGTCCAGGGTCTGGTGCTTGAAGAGCACTTCACCGCCAACGGTGTAGACCTGAAGATTGCCTTCGAAGATGTCCACAGGCTGCCTCTGCAACAACAATTGGCAGACCTGAGCCGCGGCCGAATCCTGCTAGAAAGTTGCTAAGTGTTGCCCACAGCAACTGTGGGCCTGGCTGTGGATAAGCTTGGGGCATACGCCTAGAGCCCAATGAGCATGCCCCCTCCATAGATTTGATCAAATTTTGACCAAGGTTACGAAATCGGCAGCTTCAGTTAAGCCAGCCTAAGTTATCCCCATGCGCAGGCGGCCATGCGACCAGATAACTGCGGTTTGCACACATTAATTGTGGAGCAGCCTGTGGATAACCCGTGAGTGAAACGACAGGGCACCTGTGGCACATGGCCGCGCCGAGGGTTGCTCATTTTTCAAGCAGCAAGGCGCCGCAGTGCAGCGTCACAAATGGCCGGGCACATCCAGGCGTCCTATGAATTATGCTCACAGGCTCTAACAACCCTATGGAGCACGCTCATGGCCGATTCAAAAACCGCTCTGATCATCGGGGCCTCACGCGGCCTGGGATTGGGCCTGGTCAACCGCCTGTACGAAGACGGGTGGAAGGTCACTGCCACAGTACGCAATCCGCAAGAACCAGGCGCTCTGGCGGATGTTCCAGGCGTGCGTATCGAACAGCTGGAAATGAATGACCCAGCCCAACTCGACACCCTGGCTAAGCGCCTGACCGGTCAGCTATTCGACCTGGTATTTATCAACGCAGGCGTCATGGGCCCTCTCCCACAGGATGTGGAAAACGTTACGCACCAAGAAATTGGTGACCTGTTCATGACCAATGTCGTTGCACCGATTCGTGTCGCACGCCGCCTGGTTGAACATGTACGCGAACAGACCGGTGTACTCGCCTTCATGAGTTCCATTCTGGGCAGTGTCGCAGTGCCTGATGGCGGGGAGATCTGTTTGTACAAGGCCAGCAAGGCTGCCCTGAACTCCATGATCAACAGCTTTGTGGTGGCCCAGCCGCGCCATGACCTGTGCGTATTGGCCATGCATCCAGGATGGGTGAAAACTGACATGGGCGGAGAAAACGCGGAGATCGACGTGCTGACCAGCACCCGTGGCATGCTTGAGCAGATCAAGGCCCAAAGTGGAACGGCGGGCCTTCGCTTCATCAACTACAAGGGCGAACCCTTGGTCTGGTGATTGGGCAGGTTGCCGCCATTGGGGCGCACGGCCAGGCCTGGCCCTGTAGAATGGCAGCAACCGTACCTGATTGAGATCACCTTATATGTATGACTGGTTGAACGCCCTGCCCAAGGCCGAACTGCACCTGCACCTTGAAGGCTCCCTGGAACCCGAGCTGCTGTTCGCTCTGGCCGAGCGCAACAAGATTGCTCTGCCCTGGGCTGATGTCGAGACGTTGCGCGGTGCGTACGCCTTCAACAACCTGCAGGAGTTTCTCGACCTGTACTACCAGGGCGCCGACGTTCTGCGCACCGAACAGGACTTCTACGACCTCACGTGGGCTTACCTACAGCGTTGCAAAGCGCAGAATGTGATTCACACCGAGCCCTTCTTCGATCCACAGACACACACCGACCGCGGCATTCCTTTTGAAGTGGTGCTCAATGGCATCAACCAGGCACTCAAGGATGGCCGTGACCAGTTGGGCATCAGCAGCGGCCTGATCCTGAGCTTCCTTCGCCACCTGAGCGAAGACGAAGCCCAAAATACGTTGGACCAGGCCCTGCCGTTTCGCGATGCGTTCATTGCCGTTGGGCTGGACAGTTCCGAAATGGGCCACCCACCCAGCAAGTTCCAACGTGTGTTCGACAGGGCACGCAGCGAAGGCTTTGTGGCCGTTGCGCATGCCGGCGAGGAAGGCCCGCCTGAGTACATCTGGCAAGCGCTGGACCTGCTCCAGATCAAACGTATCGATCACGGCGTGCGCGCCATCGAAGACGAGCGCCTGATGCAGCGCATCATCGACGAGCAGATTCCCTTGACCGTGTGCCCATTGTCCAACACCAAGCTGTGCGTGTTCGACCACATGAGCCAACACAACATTCTCGACATGTTGGAAAAAGGCGTAAAAGTCACCGTCAACTCAGACGACCCAGCCTATTTCGGGGGCTACGTGACGGAAAACTTCCATGCCCTGCACACTCACCTGGGAATGACCCAAGACCAGGCTCGCCGGCTTGCCCAGAACAGCCTGGATGCGCGCCTGGTCTGACGCACTCAGCCCACCTGCAGCGTCTCGACCCGGGCGATGCGATTGATCTGCTGGATACCCAGCGGTGATATGTGCAGCGCCCGGGTATCCTCGGCCTCGCGTATCCATCCCGATTGCAGGAACAGGCGGAACAGCGCCTGGCCCAGAACGCCCCCCAGGTGCGGCTCCATGTCATGCCACTCGGTGCAGCGGCACATCGTGCATGCTCGGGGCTGATGCGGTGCCAACGCATCGATGTATACGCCGAGGCTAGCCAGTTGCGCCCGCCCCTCATCGCTGACCACCAACTGCCGCCCACAACCCTCCAGCCATCCGGCCACTACCAGGCGGTGGTAGAGTTCGCCCGCAAGCTCACCGCCCAGGTGATCGCCGCACCGTCTGGCGCGTCGCACGGACATGGGCAATGTAGGGCGCGGCGTGTGGGCATGACGGTTTCTTGCCTGTTCGAGCTGCACGCTGGCAAGGGCCTCCACAGCGGCGCCCACCTGAGGCGTTGCCAAGCGGAAATAACGTTTGCGCCCCCGGGCCTCATGCCGAAGCAGACCCGCTGAAGAAAGCAGCGAAAGGTGTGCACAAGCCGATGAGGCGCTTAGCCCGGTCATGATGGCCAACTCATTGGCCAGGCGGGGTGTGCCATCGATCAAGGCCCATAACATGGCACTGCGCTTGGGGTCGGCCATCAGGCTGGCGATCTGGCTGATGCTGCTGGCTGCGTTCATGTCCCTGTGACTCCCTGCAAATTCACTGTGTAGATGCGATGGCCGACCCTGGCCCACGAACGCCCTCGCTCGCGCTGGCCTGGCTCGTCAGTATAAGCCGCACCTGGAGCCACCCTGGCGCCACTGCCAGGCCTCGTTGTCGCAAAAATGCCACTGGGTAGGGCTACCCTTTGCAGGAGGCTTCTTCAGCGGCATGTTCGCAAAGCAGCCTGTATCTCGGCGGTTTGACAGAAAAAATGGCTCAGCATGGGATGAGTCAAGGCATATCGCTTATTGCGAATTCGGAAGATGCCCACAGCCGTCTTCACCAAATAGCGCAGATATTATCGAAGGTTCTTCATGCCTCACACCGAGCGCCTCGATTGCAGGCGCCGCGTCAACAGCGCAACCGTTACCACCAGCGCCCCGCACAGGCTCATCACCAACGCCATGGGCACCGCGCTGCCATCGTGCAGTACACCCACCAACGCCGCGGCCCCTGCGGCAACACTGAACTGCACGCAGCCCATCAAGGCAGAAGCGCTGCCCGCCCGAGCGCCTTGCCCGCTCATGGCACAAGCAGAGGCATTGGGCAGAATGAACCCCAGGCTCGCGATGCACACGAACAGCGGTACCAATAGCGGCCAGAGCGCTGCGGGCTTGAACGCCGCCATGCTCAGCAATGTCAGGCCTGCTATCAGGTACACCCATACCGCACGGCTCAGCAGCCAAGCGGGCCCGCGTTTGGCCAGCAGGCGGGCGTTCACCTGAGCCATCAGGATGAACCCCGCAGCATTGGCACCGAAGAACCAGCCGTAATGCTCGGCAGGTACCCCGTACAACTTGATGAACACGAACGGCGAGCCTGCGATGTAGGCGAACATGCCGGCAATAGCGATACCGCCCGTCAAGGCGTGCCCCAGGAACACGCGGTCGGCGAGCAGGCGCAAGTACTGACGCAAAGCGCCTGACAATGGCTGCCGGGGAATATGATCAGGCATGCTTTCAGGCAGCCCGAGGCTGACGGCGAGCAGGCAGCCGGCACTGAACAGGCTCAGGGACAGGAATATGAACTGCCACCCAACATGGTTGACCAACACGCCGCCCAGCATGGGCGCAAGGATCGGCGCCAAACCCATGACAAGCACCAGCTGGGAGAACACTTTGGCCGAAGCCACCGGGTCGCACTTGTCGCTGACAATCGCCCGCGACAGCACCATACCCGCGCAGCCGCCCAGTGCCTGGACAAAGCGCGCCAGGATCAGGGTGTCCAGGTTGGGCGCATAGGCGCAGGCCAGCGATGCCAGGGTAAAAAGCGCCACGCCGAACAGCAATGGCTTGCGCCGACCGAAACGGTCAGCCACCGGGCCATAGAGCAACTGCCCGATGGACAGCCCGAGAAAGTAGGCGGCCAGGGTAGTCTGGACGTGTTTTTCATCAGTGGCGAACGCCTGGGCTATCGCCGGAAAGGCAGGCAGATAGAAGTCGATCGCCAAAGGCCCGAACGCACTGAGTGCGCCCAGGATAAGGACCATTCGCAGGTTCATCGGGAATCCATAGCAAGCTAACAAAGTTGCACATTCTACCTGCTGTGGACCCCGTCCTGCGTAAAACAATCCAACAATCGCGTTACCTGGCTCGAGCGCTTATGCAATCTCGGCCTGGTAACCCTCTTCCTGGATGGCCGCCCGTATCTGCGCCGGGTTGGCACTGCTGTCGACGCGGACCTGCTTCTTTGCCAAGTCGACATCTACCTTGGCAGCGCCATCTAGGGCTTGGACGGCTTGGGTAACCGCCTTCACGCAATGGCCACAGGTCATGCCTTCTACCGAGAATACGTGCATGGGAATACCTCCTCTGGGTTTTCAGCGAGTTTCAAGCTTGCCATGGGGACAAGGTCAAGCGTGCGTGTCTGGAGGTGGCAATTCGCGTCCACCTCGGCCAAGCTGCGACTTTGAAACAGGCAAGCAGGAGAGTGTTCATGTTCAGGACAGCAATGGGCTTCATCGGGCTGCTGGGTGCGCTCGCGGCGGTGCCGCCGGCCATCGCCGAAGACAACTCGGCCTACAGCGTGCTGATCATTTCCCGCGAACGGCTTGAAGTGGCCACCAGTTGCGAGATCGGTGTCTACCTGAACGATCAACTGTCGGGGCGACTGTTCCAGGAACAGTCCACGTCGTTCAACCTGCCTGCGGGCCCTGTCGATGTGCGCCTGCGCCTGCTGCCTGGGCAGACACCCGGTTGCGCCCCGGGTCTTGAAGATCAACGTAGCATCCGGTTGAACCTGCAAGCCGGGCAGATCAACAAGTACCGCATCGCGATGGGTCAGTATGGGATGGAGCTCAAGCGAGCGCCGTTGGACTATTGACCTTCCCCGCATGGCAAGGTTGATGCTGGCAGCGTGCCCAAGGAGGAAATCATGTCCACGCCCGTCACTTATCACCTGCCCGTCTCCGGCATGACCTGCGCCAGCTGCGCTGGCCGAGTGGAACGCGCCTTGCGCAAGGTCACCGGCGCAGAACACGTCACCGTCAACCTTGCCAACGAGCAGGCCCGTGTGCAGGCGTCGGCCGATAGCCTGGATGCACTGGTCAACGCTGTACACGCAGCCGGTTATGCGGTGCCCAGCCATACGGTGGAATTGCAGATCGCCGGCATGACCTGCGCCAGCTGCGTCAGCCGGGTCGAGCGTGCGCTGGCCAAGGTGCAGGGGGTTCTCAAGGTCAGCGTCAATCTGGCCAACGAACGTGCCCACCTGAACGTCCTCGATGGCGTGCAGGATGTGGCGCTGATCGATGCGATAGGGCAAGCCGGTTACCACGCCAGCCTGCCGCACGCATCCGAAAGTGAACAGGCGACGACCCAACGCCGCTTGCGCCGGGAACGCCTTGCAGTCACCGCGGCGCTGCTGCTGGCTTTTCCCCTGGTGTTGCCCATGTTGGTACAACCGTTGGGCCTGCACTGGATGCTGCCGGCCTGGGCGCAGTTTCTGCTGGCAACGCCGGTGCAGTTCATCCTGGGCGCCCGCTTCTATGTGGCGGCCTGGAAAGCCGTGCGTGCGCGCAGCGGCAACATGGACCTGCTGGTTGCCCTCGGTACCAGTGCCGGTTACGGCTTGAGTCTTTATCAATGGGCCAACGCGCCATCGGGTAGCACACCCCACCTCTACTTCGAAGCCAGTGCAGTGGTCATCGCCCTGGTCATGCTGGGCAAGTACCTGGAAAGCCGTGCCAAGCGCCAGACCGCCAGCGCCATACGCGCACTGGAAGCGCTGCGTCCGGAGCGTGCGTTAAGGGTCATCGATGGCGTCGAGCAGGAGGTCGCCATCGCCCACCTGCGCGTGGGTGACCTGGTCATGGTCAAGCCAGGTGAGCGTTTTCCGGTCGACGGTATCGTCGAAGACGGCCACAGCCATGCCGATGAAGCCCTGATCAGCGGCGAAAGCCTACCAGTCGCCAAGCAACCCGGGGACAGCGTCACCGGAGGTGCGATCAACGGCGAGGGTCGGTTGCTGGTCCGCACGCAGGCGCTTGGCACCGAAACCGTCCTGGCTCGCATCATCCGCCTGGTCGAAGACGCCCAGGCTGCCAAGGCTCCCATTCAAAAACTGGTCGACCGAGTCAGCCAGGTCTTCGTGCCGGCGGTACTGATACTCGCCGCGATGACCTTGTTGGGATGGTGGCTGGCCGGTGCGCCGTTTGAAACCGCCGTGATCAATGCAGTGGCCGTTCTGGTCATCGCCTGCCCATGCGCGCTAGGGCTGGCAACGCCGGCCGCGATCATGGCGGGCACAGGTGTTGCCGCACGTCACGGCATCCTCATCAAAGATGCAGAAGCACTCGAACGCGCGCAGGCCGTCAACCGCGTCGTATTCGATAAAACAGGTACGCTCACCTCCGGCAGCCCGAAAGTGGTGCATAGCCAAGCGCTGGACGGCGATACGGACAACCTTTACCGATTGGCCGGCGCGCTTCAGCGCGGCAGTGAACACCCGCTGGCCAAAGCCGTGCTGGACGCCTGCGCCGACCGTGGCCTGCGTGTGCCCGAGGTGACCGAGAGCCAGTCCCTGACCGGCCGCGGCATTGCCGGACGTGTCGATGGGCGTGACTTGGCACTGGGCAATCGCCGCCTGCTGCAAGACCTTGGCCTGGCGCCCGGTGAACTGGCCGCATCGGCTGACGCCTGGGAAGCACAGGGGCGCACCTTGTCCTGGCTCGTCCAGAGCGGGGCCTCACCCAGCGTGCTTGGCCTGATCGCGTTCGGCGACAGCCTCAAGCCCGGGGCCGATCAGGCGGTCCAGACCCTGCGCAATCAGCACATCAGCAGCTACTTGCTCACTGGCGACAACCGGGGCAGCGCCATGGCCGTGGCGGCCGCCCTCGGCATTACCGATGCCTACGCCGAGGTGCTGCCAGCGGACAAAGCCGCCACCGTGGAAGCCCTCAAGCAGGGCGGTGCCGTTGCCATGGTCGGCGACGGCGTCAACGACGCACCGGCGTTGGCGGCTGCAGACATCGGCATCGCCATGGGCGGTGGCACGGATGTGGCCATGCAGGCCGCCGGCATCACCCTGATGCGCGGTGATCCGCGGCTGGTGCCAGCAGCCCTTGAAATCAGCCGTAGAACCTACGCAAAGATTCGCCAGAACCTGTTCTGGGCGTTCATCTACAACCTCGTCGGCATCCCGCTGGCTGCCTTCGGTTACCTCAACCCGGTCATGGCAGGCGCGGCCATGGCGCTCTCCAGCGTCAGCGTGGTCAGTAATGCGCTGTTGCTCAAGGCCTGGAAGCCCGCCCTCGATCAGGAGGCACCATGAACATTGGCCAAGCGGCAGCCCGTACCGGGCTCAGCACCAAGATGATCCGCTATTACGAATCCATCGGCCTGCTCAAGCCTGCCTTGCGCAGCGACAGCGGTTATCGGATCTATCAGCCTGCGGACCTGCATGCTTTGGCCTTCATCAAACGCTCGCGCGACCTGGGGTTTTCCCTTGAGGAAGTCGGCAAGTTGCTCACCTTGTGGCAGGACCGGCAGCGAGCCAGTGCTGATGTCAAGGCACTGGCCAACCAGCATATCGATGCGTTGAACAGGCGCATCGAGGAACTGGTTAGCCTGCGCGACACCCTGGTCGAGCTGGTTTCCAGTTGCCACGGCGATGACCGCCCGGACTGTCCGATTCTCAAGGAACTGGCCAACGAAGCGCCGGGGCGCTGCTGCCGCTGAGCATTTCCGACAGCCCCGCAACCAAGCTCATAGGGCATACCCGTCCAAACGCGACCGAATAGGCATCAATAGCGACTTCGCCCAATATTTACGGGCGTTTTCCTACATAAAATTCGGTTGCTGCCGATGCATTAGGTACCTGCCTCATGTGTCGACAACAATAATTCGGGAGCGCCGATGAGCATCAAACAGAAACTGACCTGGGCCTTTGCGATCATCGCCGCCCTGCCCATCGTGCTGGTGGCCACCTTGGTGGTACTGAACCTACGCGGCGAGGCCAGGGACGGCTTCCTCGACAGCAGCAGCCGAGAAATCCGTCAGGTCAGCAACGCGATGAACATCTTCTTCCAAGGCATCAGCCAGAACGTGGAGTACATGGCCTCGCAACCCTTGGTGGCGGCCACTGGCAACGAACTGACCAAGTACATGAGCGCCACGCCGTCCTACGAACTGGGCGAGCAATCGAGCAAGATTCTGGCGTTCATGACCAGCCTGGCCAATGCCCATCCTGCCTATGCCTACCTCTCCTACGGGGTCGCCGACGGGGGCTACGTCGGCTGGCCGGCAGGGCAGAAGTTCGTCAACTACGATCCGCGTACACGCCCTTGGTACCAGCTGGCCATGGCTAACCCTGGCAAGACCCTGCGCACCGGTGCCTACTACTGGGCCGCCGACGATGCCGTGCTGGTCAGCACCGTACGTGCCGTGGCCAACCAGCTGGGTAACCCTGGCGGCGTGGTCAACGTCGACGTTTCCATCAAAGGCCTCACCGAAATCGTCAAGCAGATCAAGCTGGGCGAGAGCGGGTACCTGCTGCTGGTCGAAAACAACGGCAACGTCCTGGTAGACCCACGGGATACTGCGCACAACTTCAAACAACTGGCGAGCTTCGGCGACGGCTACGCCGAGCTTGCCAAGCACGGCAAGGGCCTGGCCGAAGTCGAGCTGGACGGTGTTCGCTACATGGCCAATATCTACCCGGACGAACAGCTGGGCTGGACGCTGATCGGGCTGATCGAGCAACGCGAGGTGATGCAGACCACCACCCGCCTGACCTGGCTGATCGGGATCGTCGCGCTGGTACTGGCTGCCGTGTTCGCCGTCGTGGGTGCCACGTTCGCCAAACTGATCGTGCGCCCGATCAACAGCGTCACCAATGGGCTTGAGGACATCGCCCAGGGCGAAGGGGACCTGACCCGCAACCTGGAAATCCGCGGCCGTGACGAAACTGCCCAGCTGGCGAGCTGGTTCAACCAGTTCCTGGGGGCCATTCGCAGCCTGATCCAGCACATCAGCGCCGCAGCCGGCAACATCCTCAACACCTCCACCAGCTCGACACGCGTGTCCAGCGACATGGCCGAGGCCGCCGGGCGCCAGCGTGAGGCCGTTGACATGGTGTCCACCGCCTTCCATGAAATGGTCGCCACTGCCAACGAGGTCGCGCGCTCCTGCAGCCAGGCGGCGCAGTCGGCCGACAGCGGCCAGCAGCAGGCGCGCGAAGGCCAGCAGCAGATCGATGCCGCCGTCAGCAGCGTCGACCGCCTGAGCCACGAGATCGAGCAGTCGGCGCAGTCGATCCAGCAGCTTGAGCGCGACAGCAACGCCATCCAGTCGATCCTGGGCACCATTCGCTCCATTGCCGAGCAGACCAACCTGCTGGCGCTCAACGCCGCCATCGAAGCTGCCCGTGCCGGTGAGCAAGGGCGCGGGTTCGCGGTGGTGGCCGACGAAGTACGTGCCCTGGCCAAGCGAACCGCCGACTCCACGGCCGAAATCGACGGCCTGCTGGGCAACCTGGCCGGGCGCACGGCCGAGGTGGCGGCGCAAATGCACGCCAGCCTCGAAGTTTCGCAGCAATCGGTGAGCCGTATCGGCATGGCCCGCGACAGCTTTGGGCAAATACGCGAGTCGGTGGACGTGATCCGTGACATGAACACGCAGATCGCCACGGCAGCCGAAGAGCAGCACCAGGTAGCCGAGGACATCAACCGGCACATCAGCCAGATCCACGGCGATGCCCAGCTGGTGGCGGAACTGGCCCAGGCCGCCCGCCAGGACTCCGAAAGCCTCGCCGGCCTGTCCAACGAGCTGGACTCACTGGTGCGCAGGTTCCGTACCTGACGGCAAGAGCTTCGCGAGCATCGGGCCTGCACGTTCACGGGCTCGCGCAGCGCCGCACCCGGTAAGCCGCTACAGCTTCAACTCGCCCGGCGTGGCACCGAACAGCTGCTTGAAGGCGGCGATGTAGGCGGAGGTCGAGTCGTACCCGCAGCCCAGCGCCGCGTCAGTGACCGTGTGCCCCGCCTCGAGCGCGGTCAAGGACGACAGCAAGCGCATGCGCTGGCGCCAGTTGCGAAAACTCAACCCAGTCTCGCGCAGGAACAACCGCATCAGGGTCTTTTCCGAACACCCCAGTTCGCACGCCCATTGCTGCAAGGTCTGCGGCTGATCCGGTGTAGCAATCAGGCCATTGCACAGGGCAAGCAAGCCTGGGTGTTGTGGCAGCGGCAACGAAAACGCCACTTCCGGCAACGCCTGCAATTGGTCAAGCAGCACGGCGACCAGGCGCGCCTGCGCGCTATCGCCTTCGGGGTAATGCGCAGGGTACAGGCAGAACTGCTTGATCAGCTCACGGGCCAAGGGGGTCACTTCCAGTACACGACAACGCTCCGCGGCCCACGGGCAGGCATCGCGCCGTATATAGAGGCTGCGCATTTCGGCCCGCATCGAACTGGACACGGCATGCTCGGCCTGCGCCGGTATCCACACGCCCCATTGCGGCGGGGCGAAGTAGCTGCCTTCCTGGGTATACACCCCCAGTACGCCACTGATGGCATAGGAAAACTGCACCCAGTCATGTTGATGCGACGTCGTCCACGAGCCGGCCACCAGTCGCTCGGCGCGTGCATAGAGCGGTCGAGGCAGGCAATCGAGCGTTGGAATGGGACGAGGATGTCCGATGGCAGGCATGGCGATTTCTTATCATGATGATCAGCCAAGCCTACCAGCCTAAATGCCCTCGGCGTTATCCGACTCGATGTGCACCTTCGGTCACCCAGCCGGATGAACACCGACGCTCACCGCTCGACGATGACCGTAACGCCCTGCCCGCCTGCGGCGCAGATCGAGATCAGGCCGCGTCCTTGAGGCGCCGTGGACAGCAGCTTGGCCAAGTTGGCCAGGATGCGCCCACCGGTGGCGGCAAATGGATGCCCTGCCCCAAGTGAGCTGCCCTTAACGTTCAGCCGGGAACGGTCGATCGCCCCCAGCGGCGCATCCAGCCCGAGGCGCTCCCGGCAGTACTGGGCATCCTCCCAGGCCTTGAGGGTGCACAGCACCTGGGCTGCGAATGCCTCATGGATCTCGTAGTAATCGAAATCCTGCAGCGTCAGGTTGTTGCGGGCCAGCAAGCGCGGCACCGCATACACGGGCGCCATCAGCAGGCCCTCGCGGCCATCGACGAAATCCACCGCGGCTGTTTCGCCATCGACCAGATAGGCAAGCACCGGCAGGCCATGCTGGTCTGCCCACTCCTGGGTCCCCAGCAACACCAGCGAGGCCCCATCGGTCAGCGGCGTGGAATTGCCTGCCGTCAAGGTGCCCTCATCGCTGCGGTCGAAGGCCGGTTTGAGCTTGGCCAATTGCTCCAGCGTCAAGTCGGGACGCAGGTTGTTGTCCCGGGTCAGCGACCGAAAAGGGGTCATCAAATCGTCTTGCCAACCTTCCTGGTAGGCACGTGCCAGGCATTGATGGCTACGCAGCGCCAATTCGTCCTGCTCGGCCCGGCCAATGCGCCAGGTTTTGGCCATGCGTTCGCAGTGCTCGCCCATCGACAACCCGGTGCGTGGCTCTCCGTTGCGCGGCAGCGAAGGCTTGAGGTGGTGAGGCCGCAAGCCCAGGAAAGGCTTGAGGCGGTCACCCAGCGCCTTGCCCCGGTTGGCTTGCAACATCATCCGGCGCAGGCCTTCGCTCACGGCGATGGGTGCGTCGGACGTAGTGTCGACGCCGCCCGCAATGCCGCAGTCGATCTGCCCGAGGGCAATCTTGTTGGCCACCAGCAATGCCGCTTCCAGCCCGGTGCCGCAGGCCTGCTGAATGTCATAGGCGGGGGTCGAGGCCGACAGGCGCGAACCCAGCACGCACTCGCGTGTCAGGTTCATGTCCCGGGCATGCTTGAGTACCGCGCCTGCCACCACCTCGCCAAGGCGCAGGCCGTGCAGACGGTAACGTTCGATGAGCCCCTCGAGTGCGGCAGTCAGCATGTCCTGGTTGCTGGCTGTGGCGTACGCACCATTGGAACGGGCGAATGGAATTCGGTTGCCGCCCAGAATAGCGACCCGGCGAAGTGAGCGCATGCGCATGTTCCTCCTGAAACAATTTGATCCGTAGAGCCTAGGTGTTTTTGCCGCATTCGAACGACCTGGCCACAATCCTGGTCCACACTGTCAGACTTGCTTTCGGAGGACCCACCATGAGCGATCGCTACCTTGGTTTTGCCAACTCCAGCCTCGGCCGCAAACTTGTCGACAGCCTTGGCCTGCCTCGTCCAGCCACCCTGGAGCGCTGGGAAGCGGGCCGCATGCGGCCAGTGGACGGGCCGTTGGTCCTTGGCGGCGGCCCCTTGGCACGCCAGGTCGAAACACTCGCAGCGCGGTTGACCGACGCGGTTTACGGCTTCAACGGCCAAGGCCTCCAGTGCGAACCCTGGGTCGCTGGGTTGGGCCCCAAGATCAAGGCGTTGGTGTTCGATGCCAGTCACTTGTCCGACAGCGATGCGCTCACGCAGTTGCGCGAATTCTTCCAGCCGCTACTGCGCAACCTGGCGCCTTGCGCCCATATCGTGGTCTCGGGTCGCCCGCCTGAGGCCGTCGCCGACCCGATGGCCAGTGTCGCCCAACGTGCCCTCGAAGGGTTTAGCCGTTCGCTGGCCAAGGAACTGCGCAACGGCGCTACTGCCCAGTTGCTGTACGTGGGTGACGGCGCCGAATCTCAACTCGAAGGCGCGTTGCGCTTCTTCCTGTCGCCCAAGAGCGCCTTCGTGTCGGGCCAGGTGCTGCGCCTACAGCCCTGCCAGGCTCAGGTCGAGGACTGGACACGGCCGCTCAGCGGCAAGCGCGCGCTGATCACTGGGGCTGCCCGCGGCATCGGCGCCGCCATTGCAGAAACCCTGGCCCGCGACGGTGCCGATGTGCTGCTGCTCGATGTGCCCCCAGCCAGCGAGCAATTGCAGGCGCTCGCTGCGCGCCTGGGTGGCAAGGCGCTGGTCCTGGACATCTGCGCCGGTGACGCTGCCGAGCAGTTGCTGGCGGCATTGCCCGATGGCCTCGACATCCTGGTGCACAACGCAGGCATCACCCGTGACAAGACCCTGGCGAACATGACCCCCGAATATTGGGACGCCGTACTGGCGGTGAACCTCAAGGCTCCTCAGCTGCTGACCCAGGCCCTGCTCGATAACGGCGCGTTGCACGAGGACGCCCGCATCACCCTGTTGGCTTCGGTCAGCGGTATCGCCGGCAACCGGGGGCAATCCAACTACGCTGCCAGCAAGGCTGGGCTGATTGGCTTGGCCCAGGCCTGGGCACCGACGCTTGCCGAACAAGGCATCAGCATCAACGCAGTGGCGCCTGGCTTCATTGAAACCCATATGACGGGCGCCATGCCCATGGGCTTGCGCGAAGCGGGGCGACGCCTGAGTTCGCTCGGCCAGGGCGGTAAGCCCCAGGACGTGGCCGAAGCCATCGCCTGGCTTAGCCAACCTGGCTCTGGCGCCGTTAACGGCCAGGTGCTGCGGGTGTGCGGCCAGGCACTGATGGGGGCTTGAGCATGCAACGACACTGGCACGACCTGCATCAACCGGCCAGCCGCGCCAGCCTGTACCTGCGCGCAGCGGGCAAACGCCGCATCAGCGGTAATCAACTGCCCACGCACGGGCTGCGCTGCACCCTGGCGGTTCAGCCTAAGCAACTGCATGCCTACCGGCAGTTGTGCCGTTTCGTCGACGATGGCCGGCTGCCTGCTACGTACCCGCACATCATGGCGTTCAACCTGCAGCTGCAGTTGATGACCGCCGAGCAGTTCCCCTTTCCGTTGCTGGGCCTGGTCCACCTGCACAACCGCATCGATGTCATCCGCCCGCTTGGGGGCATCGAGTCGCTGCGCATGGCGGTTCATGCCGACAACCTGCAGCCCCACCCCAAAGGCGGAACCTTCGACCTGATCACCGAGGCGGCGGACGGTATTGGCGTGCTCTGGCGGGAAACCAGCCGCATGCTCGTGCGCGGGTTGAAACTCGACGGCAACCTGGCAGAGGCGGACGAGGGTCAGGCCAGCCACTTGCCTGAAGTCACGCGCTGGTATGCCGACAGTGATATCGGCCGCCGTTATGCCAGGGTCTGCGGCGACTACAACCCCATTCACCTCAGCGCACCCAGCGCCCAGCTGTTCGGTTTCCCCACTGCCATCGCCCACGGCATGTGGAGCAAGGCCATGGCCATGGCCGCGCTGCACGGACACTTGCCTCACAGTGGCTATCGGTTCGAGGTGGATTTTAAAAAACCCGTGCGTTTGCCCTCGGAGGTGGTGCTCAGCGCCAGCCAGGTCGGCCCTGTGGGTGAGCTGCGCCTGGACGGCCAGACGGACGTGGTACACATGCTCGGCCGCTGGGCCCGCTTGCAGGGCTGACTGGCGCATGCTGCGCCCCGTGCAGGGAAGCTTGCTTTGCAATGGCCCTGCGCGGAAGCTATGCGCCATGAGGAGAACCCGATGAACCTGCAAGAACTGACTCAACGCCTGCATCAAATCCGCGATACCAATGACTGGCAACGTTTCCACAGCCCAAAGAACCTGGCCATGGCCGCCAGCGTCGAAATGGCCGAGCTGGTTGAAATCTTCCAGTGGCTCAGCGAGGACGAGTCACGTCGCCTGCCACCCGAACAGCTGGCCCACGCCGGGCAGGAAGTGGGCGACGTCGTGCTCTACCTGTTGCTGTTGTGCAGTGAACTGGGGCTGGACATGGACCAGGTGGTCCGCGCCAAGCTGGCTGACAGCGAAAGGCGCTTCGCACGATGAACGACCGTCATTTCGATGAACTGGCCACCCGATTTGCAGAGAAAATCTACGGTGGCGCAAAGGGGGCGATCCGGCTGGCAGTCTTGCAGGCCGACCTGGCCGAAGCCCTGCCGGATCGCCCATTGCGCATCCTCGATATCGGTGCCGGCCTGGGTCACATGGCGCTATGGTTGGCCCAACGCGGCCACCAGCTTACGCTGGCCGAACCCGCCGAGCCCATGCTCGAAGGGGCACGGGCCCGCTTTGCCGAGGCCGGCCAGGCGGCAACGTTCATCCAGGCGCCCTGGCAAGCGCTGCTGGGTGAGCTGACCGAGCCCTACGACGTGGTCGTGTGCCACGCGGTACTCGAATGGCTGGCTGAGCCGGAAAGTATCCTGCCCGTTCTGCATCAACTCACAGCCCCCGGGGGTTGGCTGTCGCTGGCGTTCTATAACCGCGATGCCTTGGTCTACCGCAACCTGCTCAAGGGGCATTTCCGCAAGCTTCGCAGTAATCGCCTTGAAGGTGAAAAGCAGAGCCTTACCCCGCAGAAACCACTTGATCCGCGGGCGCTCAGGGCGCAACTTGAACCTTTGTGGCAGGTCGAAAGTGAAAGCGGCATACGTGTTTTCCATGACTACATGCCCAAGGAATTCCAGGACCGCGCCGAGCTGCTGGACGTGCTGGAAATGGAGCTCGCTCACCGCCGCCATCCGAGTTTCGCCGGCCTGGGCCGTTACCTGCATTGGGTCTGTCGCCCACGTTGACCTGCCGTGAGGAGCAAGCATGCCGTACCGTCTGTTGCCACTGGCCCTGCTGGCTTTGGTTCTGACCGGGTGCCAAGGGACCAATCCCTACGTCGCCAGCAGCCGCCCACTGCCACCGGCCCCGCCTCAGGCAGCGACCACGTTCGACGCAAGCGCTTATCCCGCACCTGCAAGGGACTACGGCCGCTACCGCAGCTGGAGCTGGCGTGACGGGCGCCTGCCCAGCGGTTCGGCCAATGCCGACCCTGCACAGCTGGCCGATGCCGTGGCCGCAGCGCTCGATCAGCAGGGCTTGCGCCCCGCCCGCAGCGGCGTTGGTGACCTGCTCGTCGGCGCCGATATCCGCCTGGAAAAACGCCTGCGCCAAGTGCGCGACTACGACAGCTACGACCCTTACCATGGGCCCTACGGCAACGTGGGCTATGGCGGTTACCGCAACGGATACGGGGGTTACGCCAGTGTTCCGGTCGTACGCACCTATCAGGTTGAGGTCATGGTAGTGCGCATCGACCTGTACGACAGCCGCAGCGGCCAGGCCATCTGGAGCGCAAGTGCCGAAAGCGGCAACGACCAGGGTTCACCGCGGGACCGTGAAAATGCCGTGCGCGACGCCGTGCGCAAGGCCCTCAGCGGCTATCCTCCCAGTTAACGCCTAACGGAGAATCATCATGTTGCGCCGCCTGTTACTCGTGTCGTTTGCGGCCTTGCTGGCTGCCTGCTCAAGCCATAACGTGCAGCAGGACTACGACGCGAGTCGTGATTTTGCCGCCTACCGCAACTGGGCCTGGCAGGAGCCCGGCCTGCAATATCGTCCTGACGATCCACGCATCAAGAGCGACCTGACCGAGCAGCGCATCCGCCAGGCGGTCAGCGACCAGCTTGATCAGCGGGGCCTACGCCCAGCGCCCCCTGGCACGCGTGCTGACCTCAATGTGCGCACCTACCTGATCGTGGAACAGCGCCAGCAACAGGTCACCACCAACTATGGCGGCGGTTGGGGTGGCTATTGGGGAGGGTACTGGGGCGGGCCGATGTACAACGAAACCCGCAGCGTCGACTACAAGGTCGCAACCATTCAAGTCGACTTGCTTGATGGGCGCGATGGCAAGCTGGTCTGGCGCGGCAGTGCCGAGCAGATCATGAACAACTACCCGCCAAGCCCGCAGGAACGCAACGAGGCTATTCAGAAAACGGTGGCTCAGGTGCTGGGCAACTATCCACCTGGCAGCAAACGCTAGCAGAGGCCCCGCAACAGACGACGACTGCGACAAAACCCATTCTCCCAACGCCTTTTCCTTGCGGCACACGGCCGTCACGCAGGTTCCGGTCTATCTTGACTAAGGAAACCTGACTGCACGGGTAAGTGTTCATCTACTAGGAAAGGCGACCTGTCGATGCAAAGCATTGTTCTTCTTCTGTGGCTTGCCTTGTGTACCGAACAGGATGTGCGCCAGCGCCAGCTCCCGGACCTGTTGACGCTGGGCGTAGCTGTAGGGGCCCTGCTGTGGCTGTTCGCAACCGGCCACACCTGGCTTGGCGCCGATCCCAGTTCGGCAGGCTGGGGCCTGGCCATCGTCATGCTGCTCACCTTGCCCGGCTACATGCTCGGCCACTTCGGCGCCGATGACGTCAAACTGATGGGCGCGCTGGCATTGGCCACCGGCACCGATCATGTGCTCGGGACCTTCATCGGGGCCGGGGTCGCGCTGTTGATCTGGCTGACCACCCGAAGGCGCTTGTGGACGCTGCTCAACCCCAAGGTGAAAAAACGCCTCCAGGCCTTGACCGAAGCCATGGGCGACAAGCAGGCATTCGTCCCCTACGTGCTGGCAGGCTACCTTCTGACAGCTGTATGGATCCAATGAAGAATCCAGCGGTCCCTAACCTTGTACACACCTTGTACAACTACGAGAGGTACGGCTACTTTTAATCTGCCAGAGCGTCTAGCCCGGGAGCAGGGCCGTATATTCACAGGGAGTTGATCGTGTCCAAACCTGTAAGTGAAATGAAAGTGCTGGTAGTCGATGATCAGCCAGTCATCGTCGAACAGCTATGCGAGTTCCTGGAAGCCAAGGGATACAGTTGCGTATCGGCACTCTCCACAGATGAGGCGGTAAAACGCTATGAGGCCGACCCCGCCATCGGTCTGATCATCTGCGACCTTCACATGCCCGGACGCGATGGCATCGAGCTGATGCGCGCCCTGAAGCAGATCGACGGTAGCCACCGCATGTTCGAAGCCATCATGCTGACCGGCCGTGCCGAAAAGCAGGACGTCATTCGGGCGCTGCGCGAAGGCTTTGCCGACTACTACCAGAAACCGATGGATCTCGACGAGCTGCTCGAAGGGGTACGCCGCCAGGAGCAGGTGCTGCAGGAACGTCAGCGCGACTTCCACGACTTCAGTGGGCTCAATCAGCGCCTGCAGGATCTGGCAGAGTCCGTCGACGAGTTGTATCAAGACCTGGAAAAAGCCCGCGGACAAGGGGCTCACCGGCGCGCCGGCGACATGGAGGAAGCCGAGGCCGAGCTGCCCTCGGTATTCGAAAAGCTGTCGCCACGTCAATTGGAAGTGGCGCGGCTGGTGGGCAAGGGCAAGACCAATTACCAGATCGCCTGTGAACTGGGTATCACCGAAAACACGGTGAAACTGTACGTGTCCCAGGTGTTGCGCCTGACCCATATGCACAACCGCACGCAACTGGCCTTGGCACTGACACCAGGCTCATCCCCGGTGAATCAACGGTTCACGGCGCACTGACAGGTGCCGGTGCCACGGCACCGGCACACCGCCATACTACTCATTGACCTGAAACACCACCCGCGCCGTTTCACCACTTTCGTCCAACGCACTCAACTCGGCCTGCCCTGCCTGCGGCAGGCGCACCATCAGGCTGTCCTGCCCTTGGGTTTCGCCCAGCGGTTGTCCATTGAGGAACCACCAACGCCGCCCACTACCGCCCAGCGCCGACACCGCCACTTGCAGCGGTTCCCCACTGGTGGCGGGGCGACGCAGATGGTCGCCAGAACGAATACCGACGATGGCCAGCGGCGGGGCACTGACCGGGCCTTGCGGTGGGCATGTGGGGTCCATGGCCGGTAGACGGGCAGCCCGCCGTTCAGTCCGAGGCAACCAGGGTTCCAGGGGGGCGGGCCACAGGGCCACCTCGCGCGCCTGAGCGCCTGGGCAATTGCTGTCCACGCGCAAGCCGCGGTCGTTGACCCAGATGTGTTCGCGCAAACCCAGGCCCAGCGGCTGATCGGCCGCCTGCAACGTGGGAGGAACAGTGCCGTCCAGGGTCCAGGCAAAACGCTGGCGCCTGCAATTGCCGTCCTGGCGGCTCATCGCCTGCCCCAGAGGCCAGCAGATCGCCGCCACCCCGACATTGGCAGGCGTTCGCTGCACCGGGGCCTCTAACCCGCGCTGGCTGTCCCGGTTGCTGAGCAGGTCGTGCACTTGCAGCATCAACGGGGCGGCCGAGGCCAGGCCGAACTGCCCGGCCACAGGGGTGCCGTCGGGCCGACCAATCCATACCCCGATCAGGTAGCGAGGGCCGACGCCAATCGACCAGGCGTCTCGAAAGCCGTAGCTGGTGCCGGTTTTCCAGGCCAGCTGGGGACGGCGTACCAGTTCGGCATGCGGGTCGCGGTCGGGCCGAGCCTGGCCGCTGAGAATACGCCGGATGATCCACGCTGCGCCCGGAGACATGAGCCGGTGCTCCACCAGGGGTGCCTGGGGCTGCAACCGCACCTGGGCGCTTCTACCCTCCCGGGCCAAGGCCGCGTAGCCACCTACCAGGTCTTCCAGACGGCTACCGGCACCGCCCAGGATCAGCGAAAGATTGGGCTCGGCCAACGGAGGTAGCGTGAGCGGCAAGCCGCCCATGCGCAGTTGTGCGGCGAAGCGCTTCGGGCCGTACGCTTCGAGCAGTTGCACGGCGGGCAAGTTGAGCGACAGGGCCAGTGCCGAACTCGCTGACACCGGCCCACTGAAGCCGCTGGAAAAATTGCCCGGACGGTAGTCACCGTAACGCCGTGGTACGTCCTGCAACAGCGACTCGGAATGAATGAGCCCATCGTCCATCGCCAGGCCGTACAGAAACGGCTTGAGCGTGGAGCCAGGCGAGCGCAACGCCCGCACCATGTCCACGTGCCCGAAACGCCGGGCGTCCGTGAGGTCGACCGAGCCCAGATAAGCGCGTACAGCCATGGTTTGCGCATCGACCACCAGGATGGCGGCAGACGTACGCTCCGGCAGACGCGCGCGCCATCCCAGCAGCAAGTCTTCCAGCCGGCGCTGCAACCCTGCATCCACGGTGGTACGGATCAACGGCGGGCTACCCGGGGTGTTCAGACGGCGGGCCAGCAAAGGCGCCAGTGCCGGCTCCTGACGCGGCGCCAGCACCAGCGGCTCTTCGGCCGCTTCACGCAGGCGCTGCTCGGGCCACACCTGATACTGCGCCAACCGTTGCAGCACCTTGTTGCGTGCGCGTTCGGCGCGCTCGGGGTGGCGGTCAGGGCGTAGCCGGCTGGGGGCTTGCGGCAGTACCGCCAGCAGGGCTGCCTCCGACGGCGTCAGATGCAAGGGCGACTTGCCCAGATAAGCCCAGCTGGCAGCGGCAACACCTTGCAAGGTGCCGCCGAACGGCGCGCGGTCCAGGTAAATTTGCAGAATCTCCCGCTTGGACAGGTGCCACTCCAGCTGCAGTGTGCGCCACAGCTGCCGCAGCTTGCCCGCCACGGTGCGATCATGGGGATCGAGCAGGCGTGCCACCTGCATCGACAACGTGCTGCCGCCTGACACCACACGCCCTCCCCGCGCGTTCAGCCACGCCGCCCTGACCAGGGCCATCGGGTTCACGCCCAGGTGCCGGTAGAACCAGCGGTCCTCGTACGTCAGCAACGCTTGCAGGTACAACGGCGAGACCTGCTCGGGGCTCACCGGATAGCGCCACACCCCGTCGGCATCGGCGAATCGCCACAACGGTGTGCCATCTTCTGCCAGCACGACCCGGGCCAGGTCGTCGGACGGCATGGGCAAAGGCCAGATGCGGTCGGCCAGCCACAGCAGGCCCATCAAGGCCACCACGCCAATCACCAGGGCACGCACTGCTTTGCATGGTCGCGATCGCCACCAGCGGGCTAAGCTTGGCATCGGGAACCGACCTGCCCTGAAAAGGGCCAAAGCACTGGAAACGGCAAGAACGCCGCCATGTTGATCAGGAAGCAACTATGCATGTAGAAGGTTTTTTCGAATGGCTGGGGCAAGCACTGGGATCGCTGATCCGCATCGTCGTCGACGCGCTGAGCGGGTTGTTCAACCTGTTGGCCAATGCCGGCGGCAATTTCGTCGATGGCCTGTCGCGCACCTTGGGCATGGACACCTCGCTGGTCAGCATCCTGGCCCTGATCGTTGGCCTGATGCTGCTGTTCTCGGCGATCCGCGCCTTCATGCGTGCCTCGATCATCCTAGGCATCATCTGGCTGGTATTGGGCCTGTGGGTAATGAGCTGGGTGATCCATTGAGTGGCCGTGCGACGAACAGGTGAAAGCCTCTGCTCGTCGCACAAGGCCTGCCTCTAGCGAGGCTTGACCGTCATCTCACCCTGCCCTTCCCCCACGGCCTGCAGATTCGGGCGGTACATCGACTCGACCTGCGGCGGTGGTACCCGGTAGGTGCCAGGGGTCACCGCTCGCGCCAGGTACAGCAGATGCGTAGTTGCGTAGCTGTCCAGCTTGAGCGCTGCGACGTAACGGTCGTCGCGATACTCCTGGTGAACCACGTTGGCATTTTGCATCGATTCGCGCCATTGCTTCACGACGCCGCTGGCGTTATCCAGGCTGGCTGCACTTTGCGCAAGGTTCTGGTTTTCGAGCTCCAGGCCCGCAGGCAATAGATCGACCACCAAGGCATCGGGAACGCGCTCATCGGCCTTGAGGGCAAGGTGTACGAGTACCAGGTCGCCGCTACGCAGGTTCGCCAGGTCCAGCGGCTGGCCCTTCATGCCCAGGTACTCGCGGCGGATTTGCATGCCATTGCTACTGGCAGGCGGCGCCTGACGCGGGTAACCCGACAGGGTCAGCTGCTGGTAGACGGTCTGGCTGCCCTGGTTCTGCACCGTCAGCGGCGATGCCAGCAGTGGCCCTTCCAACTTCATGCCGGCTTCGGCGTTATTGAAGTCACGCAGCTCACCGGCGCTGTCCAGGCGGGCCTGCCACTTGACTTCCGGCGTGCCCAGCAGGCCACGCCCGGCCAAGAACAAGGCGTTGCGCTCCTGGGTGGACAGCCAGCGATTGGCAGCCACTTCATCGGACAGGGCGAAGAGCCGCTGGTCCACCTGGCCACTGGCAAGCTTATTCTCCTGCAGCAGTGCCAGGATCAACGCCTGGTCACGCAGGGGGCTGCCGTAATCTGCCATCCAGTTCTTGCCGCGGCTGACGGCAAGCCCTGCCTGCAGGGCCTGGTCGGCACGAGGCTTGTCACCCATCTTGTCCAAGGCCACGGCCAGTTGCACCAACGGCAGACCTGAACGCGCGTCGGCGCGGCGCTCGAACAACCCGCGCAGCGCGCCCAAGGGCGCCTGCTGACTGCGCGACAGCACCAGCGCGGCGTAAGCCTGCACGGCAAAACGGGTGTGATCGGCATCGTCGCTGTAGTCCACGTCGATCAGGTTGCGCTCCTGCAGGTAGCGCAACAACCGCTCGTTGGCTTTCTTCAGCGCCTCGGCGGGTACGCCATAGCCTTGGTCGCGCGCGCGCAGGAGGAAGTCGGTGACATAGGCCGTCAGCCAGTATTCCTCTTCGCTGTCGGCACTCCACAAGCCAAAGCTGCCGTTGTAGCGCTGCATGCCCAACAGGTGCTCGATGCCCATTTCGATCTTGCGCTTGCGCACCTCGGCCGGTTCACCCTCGATGCCGAGCCGCTTGAGGGTATCGGCGTCCGCATACAGCGACGGGTACAGCCCGCTGGTGGTCTGCTCAAGGCACCCATACGGGTAAGCCTTCAGCGCCCGGATCTGTTCGGCGAGGTTGAGCGGGGGTCGGCTCGACAGGGCCAGCGTGCCCTCGAGGCCGGCAGGCTCGAAGGCCGCGAGGTCCGCCTCGGGCAGCGTCCAGGGCTGATCCTTCAAGGCCACGCGGAATTGCTTGAGCATGGCGGGATAGGCCGGACGCACGCCCAGCGTCCATTCGCGCTCGAACGTGGTCGGCGCCTCGCCGGCCAACTGCAGGCCGGTCACCTGCACATGCACCTTACCCTGCCCCAGGCCACCTTGGGCCTGCACCGGAATCATCAGGGTCGACCGCTGGCCTTCGGCCAGCGCTACAGACTGCGTGGCATTGCCGGTCATGCTCACTTGTCCTTCGGTGGTCACCTGCACGGTCAGCTGCTGGGCAGCTCCCGACAAGTTGGCCAGGTCCAGCGCCAGGCGCGTCTGATCGCCGCCTGCCAGGAACCGTGGGGCCGAGAGTTCGGCAATCAGCGGTGCGGCCACCACGGTCTTGCCCTCTGCCATGCCGAAGTGATCCTCGGTCCAGGCCTGAGCCATGAGCCGCAGCTCGCCGTTGAAATCAGGGATATCGACCGTGGCCTGCCCTTCTCCCTTGTCGTTCAGGGTCACCGGCAGGCTCTGCTGGGCCACGATGGTGACGGTGGTATTGGGGCGTTTGCCACCCTTGGCCATGGCCGCATCACCACCGAATGCCAGGCTGGCCAGACGCCCTTGCCCGGCTTCGATCAGTTGCCCGTAAATGTCGAGCTGGTCGGCACCGTAGGCCTTGCGGCCAAACAGGCTTGCGAATGGATCCGGGGTCTTGAAGTCGGTGATATTGAGAATGCCGACGTCCACCGCCGACACCAGCACCCGTATCTGTGCAGGCACGCTGCCGTCGGCGTTTGCCGCCTTGATTTTGACCGTCAGCGGCTGCTTGGGACGCATTTTTTCCGGTGCCTGCAAACTGACTGCCAGCTTGCGATCGGCACGGTCGAGCGGCAGGTGCAACACGCCTACCGCACGCTTGGGCGTGGCATTGGCTTTGCGTTCACCTGGGCGCACCACCAAGGTGCTGAGGTAAAGGTCGTGGCGTGCCCAGGCTTTGTCCAGCGGGATATCGAAGGTCTTGCCTTCTGCAGGTACCTGGATTTCCTGCCACCACAACGGGCCGTCGCTGGACTCGATCATCAAGTAACCACTGCCTGCGGCCGGCGGCGTAACCGTGACCTTGGCCGTTGCACCGTCGGCGTAGGAGGGTTTGTCCAAGGCCAGCTTGACCTGGTCGGGGCGTACAGCTCCGCCTTCGGCATTGTCCTGGGCGCGGTAGCCTGCCCAGAAGCGCTGACTGGACACCAAGCCGGTCTGCGGGTCTTCGACTTCCACGCGATAGGGGCCCCACTCGACCGGGAAGCTCAGCTTGGCCGTGGCGTCGGCCTTGACGCTTACCGTCTCTTCCACTTGGGTCAGGAATTTTTCGTTGTAGGCGTAGCTCCAGCCGTCATCTTGCGAGTAGTTCCAGTAGTAATCGCGTCGCTCGCGGATCAGCCTGACCTTGAGGTCGTCGGCGGCCAGTTTCTTGCCCTCGCGGTTAGCGACCAGAAACTCGAATTCCACCGGGCCTTCACTGTCAGCTTCATCGCCGTCGAACAGGCCACGCAGGCCTGGCAGGCGTTCGGCCGGCCAAACAGGTTGCTCGAGGCGGCGCGTAATGGGCCTGCCGCCGGACTCCTGCAAACTTGCCTGCACGGTCAGTTGCAACGGCGAACGCGCCTCTGCCCAGCGGCTGGAAATATCCAAGACCGCCTTGCCCGCCTGGTCGAGGGTGACTTCATCGAGCTCCAGGTCCTGCTCCAGTTCGCCTTCGGTAACCGACCCGAACTGGTAGCCCGGCAGTGCAGGTACCGCTTCACGCAGCGGGCGCACATAGGCCTGGCCACTCAGGCGATTGCCAGCGGCCGGCGCACCGTACAGGTAGCGGCCAGTCACCTCGATGCGCGCGTCCTGCTCAGGGGCCAGGGGCTTGCTGCTACCCTTGAGGTCGAGGGCCAGCCGCTCAGGCAGAAAGTCCTCGACCAGGAACTCGTAGACCTGCTTGCGTCCACCGCCCAGGTCGAGCAGCAGTTGCCAGCGGCCGGTCGGCGCCTCGGTGGCCAGTTGCAGCTGGTACTGGAACAGACCCTTATCGTCTGCTTCCCAGACGAACTTGCGGCTGACTTGTTCATCCGGCCTGCGTACTTCAACGTTCACCGGCTGAGCCTTGACGGGCTTGCCGTCCTGGTCGCGCAGCAGGCCGTTCAGCAGCACCGTTTCGCCTGGGCGATACAGGTCGCGCGGGCCGAAGATAAAGAGTTGCAGCGGATTGGCCTGGGGGCCGGTGATGTCGAACTCTGCCAAGTCCAAGGCCGCAGTATTGAGCTGCAGCAAGGTCGTGTGCACGCCTTGGGTGGCGATGAGGGTATCGGCCTTGGACGTGATCGGCAGTTCAGCATGACCTTTTCCATCAGTGCTGGCCTGGGCCAGCAGCTTGCCTTTCTTGTCGTGGAGCTCGATGTTCACGCCATCCATCGCCTTGCCCCCTTCCAGGGCCTGGGCGAATACATCGATGCGATCACGGTAGCGATGGGCCGATATGCCAATGTCGCTCAAGGTGAACAGGGTGGCTGGCTGGGAGTAATTGTAGGTTCCCGAGGCGCGCATTACGGCCAGGTACACACCGGGCTCCTGCAGCGGCTTGATGCCGGCAATGGGCAACAGCACGGTTTCGCGCGTGTTGCGTGCAGGGTTGAGGTCGAAGCGGCCGCTGTAGACCAGTTCGGCCATGCTCAGCGTGTCCTTGGACTGGTAGTACTCCAGGCTGCTGCTGCGCCCCCAGTTGGCCATGAACGAGGAAATCATGCCGGGTTTGACGCGGAAGAATTCCACATCCACCTTGTTCACATTCAATGCGATGACCGGCAGGCCCTCTGCCAGCCGCGTCGGCAGTAGCGAGCCCCTGCTGGCGAAGCCAACGGTGGGTTGCATGTCGCGGGTTTCAAGGCGAGTGATCGACTCTTCCTGCAACGCCTTGCCGTTGACGGCCAGCAGCCCCTTGTCCACCGTCAGCACCAGCTTGCGCTGCGGTTCCAGGTGACGCAGGCGCAGCTCCATCTGGCTGTCGGACAGCTCCCAGGCGCCGTCCAGCTTGCCCTTGACCGTGTCCACCAGGTGGACCTTGTTGGTGAAATCCTGGTCGGCATCCAGCGGCGCCGAGAAACTGACCGACAGTGTGGCCGCGCCATCGAGCTGTACTTCCGACACATCCAGTACCGTCAGCTCACGGCCCTCGTAGCGTTTGGCAAGCACCGCAGGATCTTCGCGCTGTGGCGTCTTGGCGGCGGCGCTGGCGCTGGCGGTTGGCTTCTGGGCAGGCGCTGGGGCGTCAGGCGTTGAGGAGTCACAGCCGCTGAGCAAGGCCAGCGCGCAGGCCAGCAACAATCCTTTGTTGAACATGGAGTAGACACTCGAAGGCAGGGTGTAGATGAAGGCAGCAACTATAGCGCAAGGCCAGGTGCTACACCCAGCGTTGTGCGCCAGATGAGACCTTGGTCGCACGCAATGGTTGCGTGGCCTTTACACTGTCGCCCTTGGCTTGCATTGCCGCCCGGCGGGCGCCCCGATCAAGCGCTTGCAGTCCTCGTTTTCGCTGGAATGAACATGCCCCGATTCTTCGCCGACTGGCACCACCGCCCCACCCACCGCAAGGTGTGGGGGCTGGCCGCGCCCATGATCCTGTCCAATGTCTCGGTGCCACTGGTGGCGCTGGTCGACAGCACCGTCATTGGCCACCTGCCCCATGCCCATCAGCTGGGCGCAGTGGCCGTGGGCGCTACGCTGTTTACCTTCATGGTCGGCTTGATGGGCTTCTTGCGCATGGGCTCGACAGGCTTCGCCGCCCAGGCCGCGGGCCGAGGCGATGGCGCCGCCCTGCGCCAGGTGTTGGTTCAGGGCCTGTTGCTGGCAGTAGGCTTCGCATTGCTCATCGGCCTGCTGGCCCTGCCCTTCAGCCAGTTGGCCCTGCATGCCATGCAGCCCAGCGCGGCCCTGGGGCAAGCCACACAAACCTTCTTCCACACCCGGTTGCTGGGCCTGCCGGCGGCACTGGCCAGTTACGCCTTGGTCGGGTGGTTTCTGGGGACCCAGAATGCCCGGGCGCCCTTGGCGATCCTGCTGACCACCAACCTGCTCAACATCGTGCTGAACCTGTGGTTCGTGCTCGGCCTGGACTGGGGCGTCCTGGGCTCGGCACGCGCGTCGGTGATTGCCGAATGGTGCGCGGCCCTGCTGGGCCTGGCGCTTACCCGCCCGGCCCTGCGCGCCTATCCGGGCCACATCGCCTGGGCAGCACTCAGACGCTGGCAGGCCTGGCGCCCGCTGTTGGCAGTGAACCGCGACATCTTTTTGCGCAGCCTTGCCTTGCAGCTGGTTTTCCTGCTGATCGCCGTACAGGGCGCACGCCTGGGCGAGGCGACGGTAGCGGCCAATGCACTGCTGCTCAACGGCCTGCTGCTGACGGCCTATGCCCTCGATGGCCTGGCCCACGCGGTCGAGGCGCTGTGCGGTCACGCCATTGGCGCTCGGGACCGCGGCACCCTGCGCCGTGCGCTGGTGGTAGCCGGTGGATGGTCGCTGATTGCAAGTTCGGTCTTTGCCGTTCTGTTCTGGGTGGGGGGACACCTGTTCATCGATCTGCAAACCGATATCGACAGTGTCAGGGCGGCGGCTTATCCGTACTTGCCCTATCTGGCGTGCCTGCCGTTGATCGCCGTGTGGAGCTATTTGCTCGATGGGCTGTTCATCGGGGCCACACGCGCCCGGGAAATGCGCAATGCCATGCTGACATCGCTCGCCATTGCATTGCCGTTGGCCTTTGCCCTGAGCGGGCTAGGCAACCATGGGCTGTGGTTGGCGTTTCTCGGCTTCATGGGCGTGCGCGCCATGACCTTGGCCTGGGTGGGGTGGCGCCTGCAAGGCAAGGACGCCTGGGTGGCGTGAGATGACTGGCATGGGCCAGCGAGCAACCCAAGGCGGTGCTCACCGCCGCCACGCTGCGAAGGCGTGACGGCGATGAGCCCCCTCAGGGGCTGAGGCTTCTCAGGACGAGAGGTAGGACGAACGGGTCAAGCCCAGGCGCAGCGCATCAAGGTACTGGGTACGCTCGCGCGCGGTGATCTTGGCGCTGGCCACCTTGTCGCGGTAGTGAGTCATCAGTTCCTCGGGAGACAGGTGCACGTAGCGCAGCATGTCCTCGATGGTGTCGTGGGTCTCGATACCGGCGTGGTACACGCTACCATCGGCATTCTGGTAGATGTTCACCGAGTCGGTGTCACCGAACAGGTTGTGCATGTCGCCCAGGATCTCCTGGTAGGCCCCGACCAGGAACACGCCCAGCAGGTAGTCCTCGCCCTCGTTCAGGGCATGCACCGGCATGCTGGTCTCGATGCTCTGCTCATCGACATACTGGTTGATCTTGCCGTCGGAGTCGCAGGTCAGGTCTTGCAACACGGCGCGCCGCAGGGGCTCTTCGTCCAGGCGGTGCAGCGGGATGATCGGCAGCACCTGGCCGATGGCCCAGGTATCGGGCAGGCTCTGGAACACCGAGAAGTTGCAGATGTACTTGTCCGCCAGCTTGTCGTTCAGCTCATCGAGTACCTGGCGGTGCGAGCGCTGGCGAGCCTTGAGCGAGTTGTACAGGCGACGGCACACCGCGTAGTAGCACTGCTCGGCCAGGGCTTTCTCGGCCAGGCTGATCTTGCCGTCGGCATACTGGGCGGCCACGTCGCCCATGTAGTGGGTGGCGCGCCAGTAGGTTTCGGTCACCATCTCAATGTCGGTGGGCCCCAGCAGATCGGCTAGCCACTGCACGGTTTCCGGCAGCGCGTCCTTGTTCTCGATGGTCGGCACCTGGTCGTTGTGGCGCTCTACATCAGTGACCTGGATGACCAGCATGGCATGGTGAGCCGTCAGCGAACGGCCGCTCTCCGAGAAGATGTGCGGGTGCGGCAGGCCCTGCGCGTCGCAGAACTCCTTGAGCATGCCCACCACCACGCCGGCATAGTCATCCATGTCGTAGTTGATCGAGCTGGCGTTGCGCGAGTGGGTGCCGTCGTAGTCCACACCGAGACCGCCGCCCACATCGATGTGGTCCACCGGCAGGCCCAGGGCGCGCAATTCGCCGTAATAGCGGATGGCTTCCTTGAAACCGTGCTGGTAGTCCGCCAGGTTGGCGATCTGCGAGCCCATGTGGAAGTGCAGCAGGCGGATACCTTGGTCGAGGCCGGCATCGCGGAAACGCTGCACCACGGAAATCAGCTGCGCGGCAGAAAGCCCGAACTTGGACTTCTCGCCCCCGGTGTCAGCCCATTTGCTCGATGCCAGCGACGACAGGCGCACGCGTAGGCCTACTTGCGGCTTGACCTTCAGGTCGGCCGCTTCCTCGATCACCAAGGCTACTTCGGACTCTTTCTCGATGACGATGAAGACGTTGTGGCCCAGCTTCTGCCCCATCAGCGCCAGGCGGATGAACTCACGGTCCTTGTACCCGTTGCAGACGATGGTGCCGCCCTTGGGCGCCAAGGCCAGCACTGCCAGCAATTCAGGTTTGGAGCCGGCTTCCAGCCCAATGGACACGTTCTGAGTGGCGATGATGTTTTCGACCACCGCCTCCTGCTGGTTGACCTTGATCGGGTAGAGCGCGGTGTACTGGTTCTGGTATTCCAGGCGCGCAATGTTGGCGTCGAAGGCGCCGGTCAACTGGCGCACGCGGTCCTGCAGAATGTCGGGAAAGCGTACCAGCAAAGGCAGCGACAGGCCGCTCTGGCGCAGCTGATCAACCTGCTCGTACAGGTCGATCGGCGAGCTGTCAGGGCCGTTGGGGCGTACTTCGACGCGCCCGGCTTCATTGATGGCGAAATACCCTGCGCCCCAATGGCGGATGCCATAAACACTGCGGCTGTCGGCCACGGTCCATTGGCTACCATCGTCTTTGCGTGTGCGTCGTACGGACATTCAAGTCCCCTATAAATTGAGTCAAGACACTGCTGGGCAAACCGGGAAGGCAGTGTAGAAGCCAAAAATGACGGTTCGTCCGTGCTCTGGGGTAGACCCTGGTCACTGCGACGAGTTTAGAAAGCGCAGGACGAAAACCTGCCGAGCGACTCAGCCGCCCGACTTTTTCGCCTTGAAGCCCTGCTTGATAAGCTCGTCGATCAGCAATTGCACATGATCGCCCTGGATCTCGATGACGCCGTCCTTGAGCGCGCCACCGGTACCACAGCGGCGCTTGAGGGTGGCAGCCAGCTCCTTGAGCTGATCGGGCGGCAACGGCACACCCGTGACGGTGGTCACGGTCTTGCCGCCACGGCCTTTGCTCTCGCGGCGCACGCGGGCGATGCCATCACCCTCGGGGATGACCTGCTGCTTGCAGGTACAGGCATCCACAGGCTGGCCACAGTCAGGGCAATGACGACCGGCATCGGTCGAATAAACAAGACCGCCGAGGGCGGAGAGGGAAGAAGCTTTCTTGGCCACTTTTGTGCCTCGGTGCTGAGGACAAAAACTGGTCGTACCTGCACATGAGGCCGACCGCGAAGCCCCACTCTGGCAGGGGCGGCGCTACTGCCGCAACACGTGCGGCAGCCCGAAAAGGCCGCGCAGTGTAACGATAAACGGTGCAGTTGCTAAGTACCGGATTGCGCCATTTTGCGAATGTTTTGCGACCCTACGTGAATGGGTTAGACAAGGCGGTTCCTGTAGCGCATCAACGCGGCCATCGAGTCGGGGCAATAAGGCCTGAGCCGACTGTCCTCTAGCGCTTGGTCCACATCGATGAACCGTGCCTCGATCACTTCCTCAGGCTGCAGCCGCAGCGGCGCATCGGAGACTGCCGAGTACAAGGCGCACCACAGGCGATTGTCAGGCTGATCGAAGAAGAATCGCTCGTGAAAACGCAAGTTTACGTCAGCTATGCCCAGTTCCTCGGCCAGCTCGCGCGCGGCCGATTCGGCGTAGGTTTCACCGGCGGCCACCATGCCGCCGGCGGCAACGTCCCAATAGCCGGGATATAGCGCCTTGCTCAGGGTACGCCGGTGCACGCACAGTTCACCGGCACCATTGAACAGCAGAATGAACGTGCAGCGCCCGATCAGCCCGCGCTCGCGCAACTGTGCCCTGGGCAATGCGCCGAGCACTTGGTCGTGCTCGTCTACCCAGGTGACCCGTTCCCGGTCCGAAGCCGCCCGGTGGGCGGCTTCATCAGGGCTGAAGGTCATCTCAGCCCTGCGACAGCAGCTGGCGCAGGTCGATGACCGCCGCGTTGGCGCGGGAGATGTAGTTGGCCATGACCAGCGAGTGGTTGGCCCACATGCCGAAACCACTGCCGTTGAGCACCATCGGGCTCCACAGGGGCTCTTGCGAGGCCTCCAGTTCCCGGATGATCTGACGCACACTCACGGTCGCGTTCTTCTTGGCCAGCACGTCGGCGAAATCGACTTCGATCGCACGCAGCAGGTGCGACAGTGCCCAGGCCTGGCCACGGGCTTCGTAGAACACGTCGTCGATCTTCAGCCATGGGGTTTCCACGACTTCCTCGTCCACCTGCGGCGCCTGACCAGCCACCACGGACTCGGTCTTGAGCGTGGTGTTGAGCTTCACGCGGCCTACGCTGGCCGAGAGGCGTTGCGACAGCGAGCCCAGGCGGGTAGCGACGTCGCCCAGCCAGTTGTTCAGGTTGTCTGCGCGGGTATAGAAGATCGCGCCCTTGTCACCCGAAGCCAGGCGAGCCTGGTAGCGCGTCAGCGACTTGATGCCTTCTTCGAATTCCGATTCGCTGGACGGCAGGATCCAGCTCTTGTAATCGAAGTTGAAGCGCGGCTCGGCCTTGGCCAGGTCGGCATCTTCGGTCGATTGCGACTGGGAGCGGGCGAAGTCCTTGCGCAGCGCGCGGGAAAGGTCACGCACCTGGACCAGTACGCCGTACTCCCAGTTGGGCATGTTGTCCATCCACAAGCCAGGCGGGAGACGGTCGTTGGCAATGTAGCCACCTGGCTTGTTCAGCAAGGTGCTCGCCACGGTCTTGAGCGTTTCGACAGTGGTGTAGCCCACTACCATCTGCTGGCCATTACGCTCGGCTGCGCTCTGCGCGCTCTGCTGAACCGGGAACAATTCGGGCTCCTGGCTCCAGTACCAGGAAAGGCCGATACACACCAGCAGGTAAAGCCCAACCAGGGCTAACAGTGAGCGGCCCAACAGGCCACCAAAATAGCTACGGGCGGCAGCGCCGCGGCCGTCGACACGCTCGCGGGGCTCGGCTTTGGCCTCGCGGTTTTTCCAGTCCAGCATGGCTATATCCTTGATCAGTCACGACGGTTCAGGGGCTTTGACCACAGGCCTACGCCAGGGTGCCACGGCAAGCCCGCCTGACAGCACTATAAAGCAGACACCGCCTTACGCATAAGCGACCCCTTGGTCGGTAACTGAATAGTCATTCAGCCCACTTTGTTGAAAGGGGGCACGCCTACGCAGCTCAAGAACTGCTAGCATAGAGCCATCACTGCCCCTGCATACCCCTAACGACAAGTAGCCAGGACATGAGCCAAGCAGTTGAGCCGAGCCCGCAGTGCCCCCCTGAGCATCTTGTGCGTAGCGGCCTGCGCAAGGACGACCCACGCGACCAGTTGCTGCTGGCGCCCCAGCGCAGGCCGGTCTATATCCTCTTGCAGGACCACGACCGCGCCGAACGCCTGGCCCAGCAACTGGAGTTCTTCGGCCTGGGCGTACAGGCCTTGCCCACTGCCGATGCCTTTCGCGCATCGGTAGGCGAATGCCCGCCTTCGGCGGTCATCATGGACGTCGACTTCAATGGGGTCGGCCAGGGCCTGGCGTTGGCGGCCGAAGTCCAGGCGCGGCAGGCCAAACCCCTGCCGCTGCTGTTCTTCAGCCACCACGAAACCGACACTCCCACGCGCTTGGCCGCCGTGCGGGCCGGCGGGCGCGATTTCCTCACCGGCACACTGGAGGCTTCCAGCCTGCTGGAGAAGGTCGAGCGCCTGACCGATGCCGCGCCGTACGATCCCCTGCGCGTACTGATCATCGATGACTCACGCACCCAGGCCCTGTTCACGGAACGGGTGCTGGCAGGCGCCGGGATGATCACTCGCAGCCTGACCGACCCGATCGCCACCATGGCCGAGCTGGCTGATTTCCAGCCTGACCTGATCATCCTCGACCTGTACATGCCGGCGTGCACCGGCCCTGAACTGGCCAAGGTGATTCGCCACAACGACCGCTACGTCAGCGTACCGATCATCTATCTGTCGGCCGAGGATGACCTGGACAAGCAGCTCGAGGCCATGAGCGAAGGCGGCGATGATTTTCTGACCAAGCCGTTTCGCTCGCGCCACCTGATCACCACCGTGCGCAACCGCGCTGCCCGCGCTCGGCATCTGAAGGCGCGCATGGTCCGCGACAGCCTGACCGGGTTGTACAACCATACGCATATTCTGCAGTTGCTCGAGGATTGCAGCTTCCGTGCCCGCCGCGAACAGCAGCCGCTGAGTTTTGCCATGCTCGACATCGACCGGTTCAAGAAAATCAACGACCGCCACGGCCACCCCATGGGCGACCGGGTGATCAAGAGCCTGGCGCTGTTTCTCAAGCAACGCCTGCGCAAGACCGACTTCATTGGCCGCTACGGCGGCGAAGAGTTCGCCATCGTCATGCCCAATACCGCTCTGGAGGCGGCGTACAAGGTGCTCGATGACATCCGCGGGCGTTTTGCCGAAATCCTCTACCCGGCCCAACCCCATGACCTGCGCTGTACGTTCAGTGCAGGCGTCGTGCAACTCGATGACGGGCTCGATGCCCTGACCATGGCCAGCGCGGCCGACGAGGCGCTATACCGGGCCAAGCATGCAGGACGTAATTGCGTGGTGCGTGTGGAGCCCTGAAGGGGTGGGCAAAGAATAAAGGCACTTTGCCATTCAATTGCGTGCCGCCGTCATCATCGCGTCACACGAACGCAATAACTTCAGGCCCCTGACTCTTCCCTCCCCCGCAGGAAGCACGCGGCTATGCGCCTGAAATGGCTAACCAATTTGAATACATTGTTGCTGGTGACGGTGTGCATTGCTCTGGGCGTCACGCTGTGGTGGTCGCAGCGGGCGCTGGAGCGTCCCTACCAGATGATGGAGCGCTACCTGACCCTGTCGCGCCATTTTCAGACTGAGGCTGCCCAGAACATTCAGGCTTATCTTGGTAGCGGCGATGCCGTGCGCCATGCGGCGGCACTGCAGGCCACGGAGCAACTGCAAGCTTCGCTGGCCGACTGGCCCGAGGCGCTGGCCAGCCAACTGCGCCCCAGCCTGGACCACCTCCAGGCCTTCAGCGCGGGCGAGTTGCTGGCAGCCGGAAAGCTGGCCGGTGACCCCCAGGCGCTGTTGCTGCAAGCCGAACGCGAGCTGGGGGCCAACCTGGAGCAACTGACCACCTATGCGCGCGACAGCACCAACCCCGACGCTGGGCGCTATCTGCTGCCGCTTGTTGAGGCAACCCTGCACCTGAGCAGGCTGGGCCTGGCGCGGGAGAAGCTGGTGGGCAGCGGCCGGCCCGAACTGGCGACTGAGCTGGAGCGCGAGCTGCAATCGATCCAGGCCCAGGCGCAGGTCATCGAAGGCTTGCCGCTGCTGGGCGTGACCCGTATTGCCGAATCGGACGCGGATGACTTTGCCGCGCTGATGGGTTTGCAGAACGATACCCGCGCCCAGCAAGAAGACGTCGCCGTGGGCCTCAAGCGCGAGCTGCAAAGCCTGGTTGGGCGCTACCCGGCCGAGCTGCAACGTACCCGTGCCCAGATCGCCCAGCGCGCCGCCCTGGCGACCCGCGCCACGCAACAGCTGGAGGCAGTGCGCCAGGCCATCGCGGCCCTGGAGCCACAAGTGCGCAGCCTGCATGGCACCATCGCGGGGGAAGTGCGCATCCTGCAAGGGGCGATGATCGTGATGATCCTGCTGATCGCCCTGCTCATCGACACCCTGCAACGTCGCCTTGCACGCACCCTCACCGGCTTGGTGCCTGCGCTGTCGCGCTGGGCCGAGGGCGATTTTACCCAGCCTGTCGAAATGGGCAGGACCAACCGCGAGCTGCATGACATCCAGGCTTCGCTCAATCGCCTGCGCCAGTACCTGGTCGAACTGGTAGGCGCCTTGCGGCACAACGCCGAGCAAGTGGCCGGCAGCAGTCATGCGCTGGCCGACATGAGTGCTGCCTTGCACGATGGCGCACAACGACAGGCCGGGGATACCGGGCAGATTCGCGACGCGCTTGGGGAACTGGAAGCGACCATCCAGCAGGTGGCTGGCGACGCCAGCGCTGCGGCCCTGGCCAGTCGTGACGCAGGCCGGGCAGTGGAACAGGGCCAGGCTGTGATCGGGCAGAGCCTGTCGGGTCTACGCACGCTGGTCGACGAGGTACAAGGCAACGCCCGCATGATCGAGCAACTGGCAGAGGAATCGGCCACGATCGGTGGCGTGCTGACGGTGATCCGGTCCATTGCGGAACAGACTAACCTGCTGGCACTCAATGCCGCCATCGAAGCCGCCCGCGCTGGCGAGATGGGTCGCGGGTTCGCCGTGGTGGCCGACGAAGTCCGCACCCTGGCCCAGCGCACCACCGGCGCCACTGGGGAAATCCAGACCCTGATCGACAGGTTGCAGCAGGCAGCCAAGGGCGCCGTGGACGGTACGCGGGTACAACTGGAGCATGCCGAGGCCACTGCCAACCAGGCCCAGACTGCCGATGGCGCATTGGACGAAATCGTGTGTGCGATCCGTACTATCGCCGACACTGCCCTGCGCATTGCCGAAGTGACGGCGCAACAAAGTGATGCGGTCAGCGATATCCGTGACCACAGCGAGCGGATTCATCAGCTGGGTGGCGATAACCTGCAACGCATCGGTGAGGGGCGTGAGCAAGGCGATCACCTGCTCAGCCTGGGCAGCGCGCTGAACCAGGCGGTGGGTGCCTTCAGGGTCTGAACCGGCCGCCCGCCCTGGCTCCACGAAATAGCCTTAGACCATCACCGGCAAGGCGGGCGGGCCCACACATGGTTCCTTGAGCGCCAACTCCGTTATGATGCGCGGCACGTTCGATCTTGCGAGTTCACCATGCGCCGCCTGTTTTTCCTGTTGTGCCTACTGCTGGCCAGCCCGGTGTTCGCCACGGGGCTGCTGGACAATCGCCCCAGCGCTACCCTCGGGGCCTCCTCACTGGCCGGCAACGCCGATTTCCTCCCGGTGCACGAAGCCTTCAAGCTGAGCCTGATCCAGGCCAACGCCCATGCCATCAAGCTGCGCCTGGTGGCCACCGACGGCTACTACCTGTACCGCCACCGCTTCGTGTTTCGCACCGAGCCGGCCGACATCGCACTGGGCACGCCGGTCATCCCGAAGGGCGAGGCCAAACATGACGAGTTCTTCGGCGATGTGGAGGTGTATCACGGCATCGTCGACATTGAATTGCCACGCAATGACCCCAGGGCCTTCACCTTGCAGGTGGGTTACCAGGGCTGCGCTGACAAAGGCTTGTGCTACCCACCTGAAACCGAACACCTGAGCATTGAAGGTGAAGGTGCGCCGAGCAGCCAGGCCGCACACGCCTGGGAGTGGAAAGCGCTCTTGCTGTTCTTCATCGCCGGCGTGGGCCTGACGTTCACGCCGTGCGTGCTGCCCATGCTGCCCATTCTCTCGGGGGTGGTTTTGCGCGGTCAGGCAGGTGGGCTGCGTGGGCTGTCGTTGTCACTGGCCTATGTGCTGTCCATGGCCGCCAGCTTTGCCGCCCTTGGGGCCTTGATGGGCCTGTTCGGCGCAGGCCTCAACCTGCAGGCGCGCCTGCAGTCGGCCTGGGTGCTGGTGCCTTTCGCGCTGTTCTTCGTGGCTTTCGCCTTGGCCATGTTCGGCTTGTTCGAACTCAAGCTGCCCCAGGCCCTGAGCAACCGCCTGGACGGGGTCGCCAATCGCACCCAAGGCGGCTCGCTGCTGGGCGCGGCGGCCTTGGGCGTATTGTCCAGCCTGTTGGTTTCACCTTGCGTTTCGGCGCCGCTGGCGGGTGCGTTGCTGTATATCAGCGCCAGTGGAGACGCCTTGGGCGGTGCGCTCAAACTGTTCGCGCTGGGCCTGGGCATGGGTGCCCCGCTGCTGCTGGTCGCCACCGGTGGCGCCGCCTGGTTGCCGAAAAGCGGCCCATGGCTCAACAGCGTGAAGAACGCCATCGGCGTCCTGTTGCTGGGGCTGGCCATCGGTTTGCTCAGCAGGGTCTTGCCAGGGCCTGTCACCCTGGGGCTGATCGGTTTGCTCGCTGCCGGGGTGGCCGTGTTCCTGGGGACCCTGGAGTTCGTCGTGAAGACGCCTCGCCAACGCCTGGCCCAACTGCTTGGCCTGGCACTGCTGGTCTACGCCCTGGCCTGCTGGTATGGCGCCCTCAGCGGCCAGGGTGATCCGCTGCGACCGTTGCCCCCTACAGGAGGGAGCACGGCTGGTCAGGCTGCGTCCCCTGCCCAGGCGTGGCGAACACTGACCACCGCCCAGGCGCTCGATGCTGCACTGGCCGATGCCAAGGCCGCAGGCCAGCCAGTGCTGCTGGACTGGTACGCAGACTGGTGCATCAGCTGCAAAGTCATCGAGCACGAGGTGTTGAATGCACCTCAGGTGCTGCCCCAGCTGGCGGGTTTCAAACTGTTGCGCTTGGATGTGACGCGCAGCGATGCGGCCCAGCGTGCCCTGCTGGACCGCTATCGATTGTTCGGCCCGCCGGCATTGATGTTCTTTGCCGCCAACGGCAGCGAACTGACCGCTGATCGGGTGATTGGCGAGATAAATGCCGAGAACTTTGCGTCCATTTTGTCCCGCGTTCGCGGCCAGGCAGGCCTGTAACGGCCCGCTGGCATGGGAACATGTCGGCGATCAGTGACCGGATCCTGCTATCTGGTCACATACTTCGCGCGAATCTCGCTCATCGTGCTGGCTATTGCCGGGAACTGGACACTTGCCGTCGCTTTAGGCACACTCGCCGCGCTGTGTCGAATTGCCCTACAAATCCAAGGAACTCGCAGATGGCAACGCTACTGGTGCTTCACGGCCCCAATCTGAACCTGCTCGGTACGCGCGAGCCCGGCCATTACGGCGCCGTGACCCTGGCCCAGATCAACCAGGACCTGGAGCAACGTGCTCGCGCCGCGGGCCACCATTTGCAGTATTTGCAGAGCAACGCCGAATACGAGTTGATCGATCGTATTCATGCGGCACGCAACGAGGGTGTGGATTTCATCCTGATCAATCCGGCTGCATTCACCCACACAAGCGTTGCATTACGTGACGCATTGCTTGCGGTGAGCATCCCATTCATCGAAGTGCACCTGTCCAACGTGCACAAACGCGAACCGTTCCGTCATCACTCCTACTTTTCCGATGTAGCCGTAGGAGTGATCTGCGGTCTGGGCGCCAGCGGTTATCGCCTGGCCCTGGATTCCGCGCTGGAACAGCTGGCTGCCAACGCACAGCCCAAATGATGAAAGCCCTGGCCTCGGTGGCCAGGGTCAAGAGAAGCGTGTCGACACGCTTTAACAATTTCGCCCCCTGACCGAACCTTTGGGAGTTGATGATTAATGGATATCCGTAAAGTCAAGAAACTGATCGAGCTGCTGGAAGAGTCTGGCATCGACGAGCTGGAGATCAAGGAAGGCGAAGAGTCGGTTCGCATCAGCCGTCACAGCAAGACCCCAGCTGCCCAGCAGTTCTACGCACCTGCCCCGATGGCTGCGCCTGCCGCTGCCCCGGTCGCCGCTGCCGCACCTGCTGTCGAAGCTGCCGCCGCGGCACCGGCCCTCAAGGGCACCGTCATCCGCTCGCCAATGGTAGGCACCTTCTACCGCAAGCCTTCGCCGACCTCGCCGAACTTCGCTGAAGTGGGCCAGAGCGTGAAGAAAGGCGACACCCTGTGCATCGTCGAAGCCATGAAGATGATGAACCACATCGAAGCCGATGTCGGCGGTGTCATCGACGCCATCCTGGTAGAAGACGGCCAGCCGGTTGAGTTCGACCAGCCGCTGTTCACCATCGTTTGAATCGCGGAGAGCCAACGATGTCTGGGAAGCTCGAAAAAGTCCTGATCGCCAACCGCGGGGAAATTGCTCTGCGGATCCTGCGTGCCTGCAAAGAGCTGGGTATCAAGACCGTCGCCGTGCACTCCACCGCCGACCGTGAACTGATGCACCTGGGCCTGGCAGACGAGTCGGTCTGCATCGGCCCTGCGTCGTCCAAGGATTCGTACCTGCACATCCCGGCGATCATCGCCGCTGCCGAAGTCACCGGCGCGACCGCGATTCACCCCGGTTACGGCTTCCTGGCGGAAAACGCCGATTTTGCCGAGCAGGTCGAGAAGTCCGGCTTTGCCTTCATCGGCCCCAAGGCCGACACCATTCGCCTGATGGGCGACAAGGTCTCGGCCAAGGACGCGATGATCAAGTCGGGCGTACCGACCGTGCCGGGCTCCGACGGCCCGCTGCCGGAAGACGAAGAAGTCGCGCTGGCCATCGCCCGCGACGTCGGCTACCCGGTGATCATCAAGGCCGCCGGTGGCGGTGGTGGTCGCGGCATGCGTGTGGTGCACAAGGAAGAGGATTTGATCGCCTCGGCCAAGCTCACCCGTACCGAAGCCGGTGCAGCCTTCGGCAACCCGATGGTGTACCTGGAGAAGTTCCTGACCAACCCACGTCACGTGGAAGTACAGGTCTTGTCCGACGGCCAGGGCAATGCAATCCACCTCGGTGACCGCGATTGCTCCCTGCAACGCCGCCACCAGAAGGTGCTGGAAGAGGCCCCGGCCCCAGGCATCGACGAGAAAGCACGCCAGGAAGTATTCAAGCGCTGCGTAGACGCGTGCATCGAGATCGGCTACCGCGGTGCGGGGACGTTCGAGTTCCTGTACGAAGATGGCCGCTTCTACTTCATCGAGATGAACACCCGTGTGCAGGTTGAGCACCCGGTGTCGGAGATGGTCACAGGCATCGACATCGTCAAGGAGATGCTGAGCATCGCCGCTGGCAACAAGCTGTCGTTCCGTCAGGAGGACGTGGTGGTCCACGGCCATTCGCTGGAATGCCGTATCAACGCCGAAGACCCGAAGAAGTTCATCCCGAGCCCTGGCAAGGTGAAGCACTTCCACGCACCGGGCGGCAACGGCGTGCGTGTCGATTCGCACTTGTACAGCGGTTATTCGGTTCCGCCGAACTATGACTCGCTGATCGGCAAGCTGATCACCTGGGGCAAGGACCGTGACGAAGCCATGGCCCGCATGCGCAATGCCCTGGACGAGATCGTCGTCGATGGCATCAAGACCAACATCCCGCTGCACCGTGACCTGGTGCGTGATGAAGGCTTCTGCAAAGGCGGCATCAACATTCACTACCTCGAGCACAAACTGGCCAACCAGGACTGATCGCGTAGTGTGAAGTACAAGAACCCCGGACTGGCTCCGGGGTTTTTTATTGCCTGTTTGGGCTTGATCAATGGCTGATGCGGCCCTTCAGGGTGCTTGTGGCCAAGTCCGACCTAGCAGAGCAATCTGCGCATCCCCGTGACCCTCTCTGACTGGCGTGAATTAATGATCTGGCTTGTATGTTCAATCTGAAGACCGCAGGAGTCCGAACGCAGGTTCTGTGTAGAAAGGCCCCCCTGAAGTCGCGATCAGCGGTGCCTGAACTGTCGCGCGGGCAGAAGCCACAACAAGCGCAGCTGCGACTCTACCCCTTCATACGAGGCATCTCGATGCGGTGCTCGTGCACCCGGCGATACAGCGTCGCACGCGAAATACCCAACGCCTGGGCAGCCTCGGCGGGCTTCCAGCGATGGCGTATCAACGCATCCAGCAACCGTTGCCGCGCCGGGCAGGACGCCTCGCTCGTTACCCGGCCAACCTCCTGCCCACGAACCTCCTCCGGCAGGTCAAGCAGGCGCAACTGCCCTCCCTCGTTCACGGCGCAGGCATAACGCAACACCTGCCGCAATTGGCGCAGGTTCCCCGGCCAGCGATACTCCAGCAATGCCTGCAAGGCATCATCGGCCAGCGCCACGCTCACCCCACACGCATCGGCCTCTTCGGCCAGCAACTGGTGAATGAGCCCCAGCCGGTCTTCGCGCTCGCGCAGCGCCGGCAACGCGAAGCGGGCGTTGGCCAGGCGAAAATACAAGTCCTCACGAAACTGCCCCTGCTCCACCCTCGCCGCCAGGTCGCGGTGCGTAGCGCAGATCACCTGAATGTCCACGCGCTGGCGCCGCGCAGCCCCCAAAGGTGCTACCTCACCCTCAGCCAGCACCCGCAACAGGCGGGTCTGCAGGCTCAGTGGCATGTCGCCAATCTCGTCCAGAAACAGCGTGCCGCCATCGGCCTGGTGTACAAGCCCTTGCATACCCTTGCTCGACGCCCCGGTGAAGGCTCCCGCGACATAACCAAACAGCTCGCTCTCGATCAGGTTCTCGGGGATGGCGGCGCAGTTGAGCGTGACGAACGGGCCGTTGCCGCGCTTGCTTTGCTGGTGCAGCTGGCGAGCGAAGACTTCCTTGCCTGTACCCGTCTCGCCCTGCACCAGCACGGCAAGGTTACAATCCTTGACCCGCGTGGCCAGGCGCAAATGTTGTTCGATGCGTCGGTCCAGGCCTTGCAGCAAAGGCTCGACCGGCGGCTTGCGCTGTGGGGCGCTGACCCGGCCATACAGCTCGCCCAACCCTGGCAGACGTTGCGCCGACGCGTTGCTGACACGTCGCAATTGCACCTGGTCGAACAGCTCACCAATGTGCGCAGGCAAGCGCCCCAGGCGTTGCATCAGGCGTTGCCGTGTCAGGCTGTTCATCGCCTGCAGGCGGCCGTCGGCGTCCCAGGCCAGCAGGTAGTCAGGCTGGCTTTCCACATAGCCTGGTGTGCCGTGGGCACGCATCACCCAGTGGCCCTGGGCGCTGTGCATGAAAAAGGCGTTTTCGATTTCGCGTGCGGTCTGCTCGACCAGTTGCCGGATCAGGTGCTGGCTGCGGCGGTCGTCGGGCGAGCGCAGGGCAGAGACGTCCAGCACCCCCAGCAACTCGCCAAAGGGGTCGAAAACAGGCGCCGCGCTACAGGTCAGGCCGATGAAGGCAGCGCGAAAGTGATCGCGCTTGTGCACGGTGACCGGTGCCTTGGCGGTCAGTACTGCCGCTACCCCGCAGGTACCCTCCTCCCCCTCCGACCAGCAGGTGCCCAGGTACAGACCGGCCTTGCGGCAGTCAGTGCGAATGGTCGATTCGACCCGGTAATCGATGGTGCGGCCCTGTGCATCGGTCAGTAGCACGCAGTAGTCGGCCTCACGCACCTGTTCGTGCAGGCGCGCCACGGCGTCCCCGGCAATGCGCAGGAACAGCTCCGAGCGCTCTCGGCATTCATTGAGCAGCGCCTGGGAAAGAATACGCGGCCCTTGCTCGGAGGCGGGATCGAGACGGTACAGCTCCATGGAGCGACGCCAGGAATCGAGGATCAACGGCGGTACTGGCGCCTGGGGCAGACGGTCGGCGTTCTTCAGTACCCTGCTGACGCAGTCGACGTGAGCGCGGGAGTTCGCGGCAAGCATTCAGGCCCTCCGGTTCTCGTTGCTGTTCTTGTGGTTGTGCAGCCATTAAGCGCCTGCGCGCAGGCCTGGACAAGCACGGTGTGATCAAAGGTGTGGTTGAGACGCAGCGTCTCAACGTCTCGCCGCACAACGCCCAGGCCGGCACCTGGCGTCTCAGCACGGTAGCCCGCCTGGCAGCGTTAAAGACCATGCAAGGCCTCTGCGACGGGCCTTTGCGAGGTTTCGTGCAAAGCTGGCACCGCGCTTGCTCTGGTCCTTGCAAACAAGAACACGAGGTGCGCCATGCCGCTACCTGCCCCACTGGTCGGCATCATTGCCAACCCTGCTTCAGGCCGAGACCTGCGTCGCCTGACCGCCACTGCCGGGTTGTACTCCAGCACCGACAAGGCCGCCGCCATCGCGCGCCTGCTCGCCGCATTCGGCGCCACGGGTGTCGGCCACGTGCTGATGCCCAGCGACATGACCGGCATCGCCGCTGCCGTGGTCAAGGCCTGCGCCGGGCCGATGGCGCGCGATCAGCACTGGCCTGCCCTCGAGATACTCGACCTGCCCCTGACCCAGACCGTCAGCGACACCCGGCTTGCCACGCGCAACATGGTCGCGCGGGGGGTGTCGCTGATCGCTGTGCTGGGGGGCGACGGTACCCACAAGGCCGTGGCGGCAGAAGCTGGCGACGTACCCCTGCTGACCTTGTCCACCGGCACCAACAACGCCTTCCCGGAGCTGCGCGAAGCGACCAGCGCGGGGCTTGCAGGCGGCCTGATCGTCGGCGGCAAGGTGCCAACCTCCATCGGCCTGCGCCGCAACAAACGCTTGCTGGTCAGGGTGCCCCAGCAGCAACTGAGCGAATGGGCGCTGGTGGAGGTAGCGGTGTCGCCTCAGCGTTTTATCGGCGCGCGGGCGCTGAGCCGCAGTGAAGACCTGAGCGAAATCTTCGCCTGCTTCGCCGAGCCCCACGCCATCGGCTTGTCGGCACTGTGCGGCCTGTGGAATCCGGTCTCGCGGCAAGCGCCCCACGGCGCCTGGGTGCGCTTGGACGAGAACGCCGGGCAGGCGCTGCTGGCCCCTGTGGCCCCTGGCGTGCTGCAAGGCTGCGGCATCACCGCCTCCGGCCACATGGCGCCCGACGAATCGTACCGCCCGGCCCTCGTCCAGGGCACCTTGGCCCTGGACGGCGAGCGGGAAATCGAATTCTGCGCCCATGACACCCCCACCATCACCCTCGATCACCTAGGCCCGTTGAGTGTGGACGTGCAGGCCGTGCTCACGCATGCCGCCCAGCATCGTCTGCTGGCTGTACCCCTGGGCCACCCGCTGCACCCCGCGACCCGTTGAGACAACCCCGGAGAACAACAAGATGTCCAATCAACCGAGTTCCGCACAACTGCTGCATGCCTATGAAGTGATGCGCACCATTCGTGCCTTCGAAGAACGCCTGCACGTCGAGTTCGCCACAGGCGAAATACCCGGCTTCGTTCACCTTTACGCCGGTGAAGAGGCCAGCGCTGCGGGGGTGATGGCCCACCTGCGCGACAGCGATTGCATTGCCTCCAACCATCGCGGCCATGGCCACTGCATCGCCAAGGGCGTGGATGTGTACGGCATGATGGCCGAGATCTACGGCAAGAAGACCGGAGTCTGCGGCGGCAAGGGCGGCTCGATGCACATTGCCGACCTGGGCAAGGGCATGCTCGGCGCCAACGGTATCGTCGGCGCTGGCGCACCTTTGGTGGCAGGCGCTGCGCTGGCAGCCAAGCTCAAGGGTCGCGACGATGTGTCCGTGGTCTTCTTCGGCGATGGCGCCTCCAATGAAGGCGCAGTGTTCGAAGCCATGAACATGGCTGCGATCATGAACCTGCCGTGCATCTTCGTCGCCGAGAACAACGGTTATGCCGAAGCCACCGCGTCCAACTGGTCAGTGGCCTGCGATCACATAGCCGACCGCGCCGCCGGCTTCGGCATGCCAGGGGTCACCATCGACGGCTTCGATTTCTTCGCGGTTCACGAGGCCGCCGGTGCCGCCATCGAGCGCGCACGTGCCGGCCAGGGGCCGTCGCTGATCGAGGTCAAGCTCAGCCGCTACTACGGCCACTTCGAGGGCGATGCGCAAACCTACCGCGCCCCCGATGAAGTGAAGAACCTGCGCGAAACCCGCGACTGCCTGCTGCAGTTCCGCGACAAGACCGTGCGCGCGGGTCTGCTCGAAGCAGGCCAACTGGACAGCATCGATGCCCGCGTCGAGGACCTGATCGAGGATGCCGTGCAACGCGCCAAGTCCGACCCCAAGCCACAACCTGCCGACCTGCTCACCGACGTCTACGTCGCCTATCCCTGAGCCGCTCAAAACAAGAACAACAGGAGAACCACCATGGCAAGAAAGATCAGTTACCAGCAGGCCATCAACGAAGCCCTGGCCCAGGAAATGCGCCGTGACGATACCGTGTTCATCATTGGTGAGGATGTGGCCGGCGGTGCAGGCGCGCCTGGCGAAGACGATGCCTGGGGTGGCGTGCTGGGCGTGACCAAGGGCCTGTATCACCAGTTTCCAGGCCGCGTACTGGATGCGCCGCTCTCGGAGATCGGCTACGTAGGCGCCGCCGTCGGTGCGGCCACCCAGGGCCTGCGCCCAGTCTGCGAACTGATGTTCGTCGACTTCGCCGGCTGCTGCCTGGACCAGATCCTCAATCAGGCGGCCAAGTTTCGCTACATGTTCGGCGGCAAGGCCGTGACCCCGGTGGTCATGCGCACCATGTACGGCGCCGGGCTGCGTGCCGCGGCCCAGCATTCGCAGATGCTCACCTCGCTGTGGACGCACATCCCGGGCCTGAAGGTGGTGTGCCCGTCCTCGCCTTACGACGCCAAGGGCCTGCTGATCCAGGCCATCCGCGACAACGACCCGGTGATCTTCTGCGAGCACAAGCTGCTGTACGGCATGCAGGGCGAAGTACCGGAGGAGGTGTACACGGTGCCGTTCGGCGAAGCCAATTACCTGCGCGATGGCAGCGATGTCACCCTGGTGACGTATGGCCGCATGGTGCATGTGGCCATGGAAGCCGCCAACAACCTGGCCCGTCAGGGCATCGACTGCGAAGTCCTGGACCTGCGCACCACCAGCCCGCTGGACGAAGACAGCATCCTTGAAAGTGTCGAAAAGACCGGGCGCCTGGTGGTGATCGACGAAGCCAACCCCCGGTGCTCGATGGCCACGGACATCAGCGCCCTGGTTGCGCAGAAGGCATTCGGTGCGCTGAAAGGGCCCATCGAAATGGTGACGGCACCGCATACGCCCGTTCCGTTTTCCGACGCTCTGGAAGACCTGTATATCCCCGACGCTGCCAAAATCGAAACAGCCGTGCGCACCGTTATCGACGCTGCAAGGAGCGCCGCATGAGCCAGATCCATACCCTGACCATGCCCAAATGGGGCTTGTCGATGACCGAGGGCCGGGTGGACACCTGGCTCAAGCAGGAAGGCGACGTCATCACCAAGGGCGACGAAGTGCTGGACGTGGAGACGGACAAGATCAGCAGCAGCGTCGAGGCGCCGTTCAGTGGCGTGCTGCGCCGCCTGGTGGCCAGGCCGGACGAGACCCTGCCGGTGGGCGCGCTGTTGGCCGTGGTGGTAGAAGGCGAAGCCGACGACGCCGACATCGACGCTGTGGTACAGCGCTTTCAGGCCGAGTTCGTGGCCGACGGTAGCACCGACCAGGCCCAAGGCCCGGCGCCGCAGAAAGCCGAGGTGAAGGGGCGCTTGTTGCGCTGGTTCGAATTGGGCGAAGGCGGGACGCCCTTGGTGCTGGTACATGGCTTTGGCGGCGACCTCAACAACTGGCTGTTCAACCACCCTGCCCTGGCCGCCGAGCGACGGGTAATCGCCCTCGACCTGCCGGGCCATGGCGAGTCGGCCAAAGCCTTGCAGCGCGGTGACCTGGAGGAACTGAGCGAAACGGTGCTGGCCCTGCTCGATCACCTGGACATTCCACGTGCTCACCTGGTCGGTCACTCCATGGGCGGCGCGGTTTGCCTGGGCCTTGCGCGCCTGGCACCGCACCGGGTGGCCAGCCTTGGCCTGATCGCCAGCGCGGGTCTGGGCGAGGCCATCAATGGGCAGTACCTGCAAGGGTTCGTCGCGGCCAGTAGCCGCAACGCCCTCAAGCCGCAGATGGTGCAACTGTTCGCCGATCCGGCCTTGGTCACGCGGCAACTGCTCGAAGACATGCTCAAGTTCAAGCGCCTGGAGGGCGTAGACCAGGCGCTGCAGGTGCTGGCCTCGGCCCTGGCCGACGGCGACCGGCAACGCCACGACCTGCGCAGCGTCCTGGGCCAGCACCCGGCCCTGGTGATCTGGGGCGAGAAGGACGCGATCATTCCGGCCAGTCATGCCCAGGGTCTGGAGGCCCAGGTGGTCGTCGTGCCGGAAGCTGGCCACATGGTGCAGATGGAGGCCGCCGACACGGTCAACCAGCACCTGCTCGCTTTCCTGCGCAGCCATTGACCCTTCCTGGCTTCTGGAGATTCCTATGAACGACTTGAGCAATCCACACATGCGCGCGGCGGTCTGGCACGGGCGCAACGACATCCGGGTCGAGCAGGTGCCCCTGCCGGTCGACCCTGCACCTGGGTGGGTACAGATCCAGGTGGACTGGTGCGGCATCTGCGGCTCGGACCTGCACGAATACGTGGCCGGGCCGGTCTTCATACCGGTCGACGCTCCACACCCGCTGACCGGTATTCAAGGCCAATGCATCCTCGGCCATGAGTTCTGCGGCCGGATCGCCAAGCTCGGCGCAGGCGTCGAGGGCTATGCCGTGGGCGATCCGGTGGCGGCAGACGCCTGCCAGCACTGTGGCACCTGTTATTACTGTACCCACGGGATGTACAACATCTGTGAGCGCCTGGCGTTCACAGGCTTGATGAACAATGGCGCCTTCGCCGAGCGGGTCAACGTGCCGGCCAATCTGCTCTACCGGCTGCCGTCCGGTTTCCCGGCCGAGGCAGGGGCCCTGATCGAACCGCTGGCGGTCGGCATGCACGCGGTCAAAAAAGCAGGCAGCCTGCTGGGCCAGACCGTGGTGGTGGTGGGCGCCGGTACGATCGGGCTGTGCACCATCATGTGCGCCAAGGCGGCAGGCGCGGCGCGGGTGATCGCCCTGGAGATGTCTTCGGCGCGCAAGGCCAAGGCATTGGAAGTGGGCGCCAGCGTGGTCCTGGACCCCAACCAGTGCGATGCGTTGGCCGAGATTCGTGCGCTCACCGCCGGGCTGGGGGCTGACGTGAGCTTCGAGTGCATCGGCAACAAGCACACGGCCAAGCTGGCCATCGACACCCTTCGCAAGGCCGGCAAGTGCGTGATGGTGGGAATTTTCGAGGAGCCGAGCGAATTCAACTTCTTCGAACTGGTGTCCACCGAGAAGCAGGTGATCGGTGCGCTGGCCTATAACGGCGAGTTCGCCGACGTGATCGCCTTCATCGCCGACGGTCGGTTGGATATACGCCCGCTGGTGACCGGCCGCATCGGGCTGGAGCAGATCGTCGAACTGGGGTTCGAGGAACTGGTGAACAACAAGGAGGAAAACGTGAAGATCATCGTGTCGCCGGGATTGGGTCGCTAGGCGCACGGTATCGAAGTTCCCCTGGGGCGGCCTGATCAGGCCGCCCCTACCCGAGGCCCCATCGCTTGCAAACGTGGCGCAAAGCCCCCTCGCCCCACCCGCCACTCGCTGTTTCAGGCGCTCGATCTGAGTCATAATCGGCACACTCACTGCCCGGTCCTCGCCATGCGTCCACTGCTTCCCCTGACCCTGCTCCTGTTGCTCGCTGCCTGTGGTGATGGCGAATCCCTGAGCCCACCCGATGCCCGTCTGCCAGACGGCGGTCGCTACCGAGGCCAGGTCGTCGACGGCTTGCTGCAGGGCCAGGGCCGTATCGACTACCCCAATGGCAGCTGGTATGCCGGCGGTTTCAAGGATGGCCAATGGCACGGCCAGGGGGAATGGCACGGGCAGAACGGCGAAGTCTACCGCGGCCAGTTCGTTGCCGGCCTGTTCGAAGGGCTTGGCGACCTGACCACACCAGGTAGCCACTATGCGGGCACCTTCCGCCATGGACGGCGCGATGGCGAAGGCACCCTCAAGCAGACTGGGCAAACCTACCGCGGGCAGTTCAAGGACGACCTCTACGAAGGGGCAGGCGAACTGGAGCTGGCCGACGGCAGTCGCTACCGGGGCCTGTTCGCCAAGGGCAAGCCCAACGGCGCCGGCGTGCGCAGCGATGCTAGCGGTAATCAGTTCAGCGGCAGGTTCGTGGACGGCCAACTGCAAGGCACTGGCACCTACGACAGTGTCGAAGGCGAGCAGTACATCGGCGAGTTCAAGGACAACCGCCTCGAAGGCCGCGGGCGCTACGAAAACGCCGAAGGCGATGTGTGGATCGGCCAGTTCAAGGACGGTTCGCTCAACGGCGAAGGCGAAATGCTGGGCAGCGACGGCAGCCATTACAAGGGGACTTTCCTCGACTGGCGCATGTCGGGCCAGGGCAGCCTGCAACTGGCTGATGGCAGTCAGTACGTGGGCCATATGCTCGATGATGCCTACCACGGGCAAGGGCGCCTGACACTGGCTGACGGCAAGGTACAAAGCGGTACCTGGGCCAATGGCGTTCGGGTTCGCGATGAGCGTGGCACCTTGCTGCCGGACCCGCTCGATATGGCACTGCTCAATCAAGGGCGCTTGCTCAAGGAAGCCTTGGCCACCGTGCCCCGGTCCCAGCCGGCAATCGAGCTGTACAGCCTGGTGGTGGGGGGCGACGGGCAGCAGAGCGTTTTTCTGCGCGAAGCCGATTACGTGAGCAACCTGCTGAAGGTACGCTTCGGTGCCAAAGGCCAGGTCACGCTGGTCAACCATCGTGACTTCATGGCGACGCGCCCCATGGCCACGCGGCAGAGCATCACCCGAGCCGCCAGCACCCTGGCCGAGCGCAGCGGCCCGGAAGACCTGCTGTTCATCTACCTCACCAGCCACGGTAGCCAGGACCACCAACTGGTCCTCGATCAACCACGCCTGCAGTTGGCCGACATTTCCGCCGACGAGTTGGCCGATGCATTGGCCCCCTTGAAAAATCGAGACAAGGTCATCGTCATTTCCGCGTGTTATTCCGGTGGCTACATCAATGCCCTGAAAGATTCGCGCACGCTGCTCATGACAGCCGCCCGAGCCGACCGGGTGTCCTTCGGTTGCTCGGAAGAAGCCGACTTCACCTACTTTGGCGACGCCCTTTTCGCCCAGGCCCTGAATCAGACGGACGACCTGAAACAGGCGTTTGAACTGGCGCGTACCCATGTTGCCGAACGTGAACGAAACGAAGGCTTCGAAGCGTCCGAGCCGCAGCTGTGGGCACCGCCAAACGTGCTGGAGCACTGGCAGCGCCTACGCCGGAACCAGGCCGAAGAAGCCTTGCGCAATACGACACAGGCAGCGGTGGGGGCACAGGCAAAAACGCCGCGCAGCCACTAAGCTTGTGTGTAACAAGGGAGAGACATCATGTACTTGACGCCTCAGCATGTCCTGCTTGCCGGAGCGACCGGCCTGACTGGCGAGCACCTGCTCGACCGCCTGCTCAATGAGCCCACCATCACCCGCGTGCTGGCGCCTACACGCCGCCCTTTGGCAGAACATCCCCATCTGGATAACCCCGTAGGCGATCCGGCTGTATTTTTGCCCCAGCTGGAGGGCCGCGTAGACATCGCGTATTGCTGCCTGGGCACGACATTGAAGCAGGCAGGCTCGGAGTCCGCATTCAAAGCCGTGGACCTGGACATGGTAGTGGCCTTCAGCAAGCGAGCCCGTGAGATGGGGGCCAGGCACTTGCTGGTGATCAGTGCCGTGGGCGCCGACCCGACATCCTCGATCTTCTACAACCGCGTCAAAGGCGAGATGGAAGAAGCCCTCAAAGCCCAGGACTGGCCTCAACTGACCATCGTCCGCCCGTCGCTGTTGTTGGGAGAACGCACCGAGCCAAGGCTCACCGAAACCCTCGCCGCTCCCTTTTCCAAGCTGATGCCTGGCAAGTACCGGGGTATTGAGGCCTGCACATTGGCCCGAGCGCTGTGGCGCCTGGCGCTGGAGGAAGAGGACGGCATCCGGATCGTGGAGTCGGACGAGTTGCGCAAGCTGGGGAAAAACTGAGCCGCTGCCGGGTTGCTAGCGGCTGCATGCAGCACTCAAAAGCCGCCGCTGCCGTGATAGTAGATGCCGGCGGCAGCTGGCAGGGTCAACGGCAGTAACAAGGTATCGAGAATAAAACTGACCGGCAGATCGAGGGAGGCGAACCGGGGCGCGTCGACACCGAAGCGCGCCTGGGGGCAACAGCCACCGCTGATCGCATACCAATCCAGACGGGTGCCTGCATACACCACCGGCGCCCCTGGCTTGGTGCCATCCAGGGTGCGTACCGTGGCGCAGCCACCGAGCATCAACACAGCCAGCGTACCGGCCAGCCCTCTTTTCAATCATCCACCCCATAATGATGCTCACCCCAACGCGGCAGCATGTCCTGTGGAATGTTCAGCAGGTTGAGGATGCGCGCCACCACGAAGTCGACCAGATCGTCGATGGTCTGTGGCTGATGATAAAAACCAGGCGAGGCCGGTAGCATCACCGCACCCATCTGCGACAGCTTGAGCATGTTTTCAAGGTGAATGGTGGAAAACGGCGCCTCACGAGGCACCAGGATCAACTGCCGACGCTCCTTGAGGGTGACATCGGCAGCCCGTTCGATCAGGTTGTTGCACGCACCCGTGGCAATCGCCGACAGCGTGCCGGTAGAACACGGCACCACCACCATGGCCGCCGGTGCGCCGGACCCCGACGCCACGGGCGACATCCAGTCTTCCTTGCCGTACACCCGAATCTGCCCGTCGGCAGCGCCAGTGTATTCGGTCAGGAACGCCTGCATCGCCTGCGGCTTGGCAGGCAGCAGTACGTCGGTTTCGGTCGCCATGACCAGCTGTGCGGCTTTGGAAATCAGAAAGTGCACCTCCCGATCTTCGCGCACCAGGCAATCGAGCAAGCGCAGCCCATACTGCGCACCCGATGCCCCGGTCATGGCCAGGGTAATGCGTTCCGGCCCGCTCACTTGAGCGCCTCGGCCAGCTTGCCGTGCAGGCCGCCAAAACCACCGTTGCTCATGATCACCACCTGGGTACCTGGCCGCGCCTGGCGCTTGACCTGCTCGATGATCGCCTCGAGACTGTCGGCCACTACGCTAGGCACCTTGCATTGCGCGGCCGTGGCTGCCAGGTCCCACCCCAGGTTGGCCGGGGCGTACCAGATCACCTGGTCAGCATCGTTGACGCTCTCAGGCAGGCCATCGCGATGTGCGCCCAGTTTCATCGAATTGGAGCGCGGCTCGATGACGGCAATCACCGGTGCATCACCCACGCGCTTGCGCAGGCCGTCCAAGGTGGTGGCAATGGCCGTGGGGTGATGGGCAAAATCATCGAAGATGGTCACGCCTTGCACTTCGGCGACCTTTTCCATGCGCCGCTTGACGCTTTTGAACGCACTGAGACCTTCGATACCCATCGCCGGTGCCACGCCAACGTGACGGGCGGCCGCCAGGGTCGCCAAGGCATTGGCCACGTTGTGCTGACCGGTCAGGGCCCAATCCACCACACCCTGCACGTGCCCGTCGAACAGCACCTCGAAGCGCGACCCATCCGGGCTGAGCAGGCGTGCCTGCCACTGCCCGCCGTCGCCTGTTGTCTGCACGGGCGTCCAGCAGCCCATGTCGATGACCCGCGCCAGCGCGTGTTCGGACGTGGGATGGATCACCAGGCCTTCGCTGGGGATGGTGCGTACCAGGTGATGAAATTGTCGCTCGATGGCAGCAAGGTCAGGGAAAATGTCCGCGTGGTCGAATTCCAGGTTGTTCAGGATCGCCGTGCGCGGGTGGTAATGCACGAACTTCGAGCGCTTGTCGAAGAAGGCACTGTCGTACTCATCCGCTTCGACCACGAAGAACGGCGTATCACCCAACCGCGCCGATACGGAGAAATTTTGCGGCACCCCACCGATCAGGAAGCCAGGGCTCATGCCGGCATGCTCAAGCACCCAGGCCAGCATGCTGCTGGTGGTGGTCTTGCCATGGGTGCCGGCGACTGCCAACACCCAGCGGCCCTGCAGCACATGGTCGGCCAGCCATTGCGGGCCCGACACATAGGGCAGGCCCTTGTTGAGCACATGCTCCACCGCCGGGTTGCCACGGGACATGGCGTTGCCAATGACCACCAGATCGGGAGCCGGCTCCAGCTGGGCAGGGTCATACCCCTGGGTCAGCTCGATGCCCTGGGCCTGGAGTTGGGTGCTCATCGGCGGATAGACGTTGGCGTCCGATCCGGTGACGCGGTGGCCAAGTTCCTTGGCCAGCACCGCCAGCGAACCCATGAAAGTGCCGCAAATACCGAGAATGTGAATATGCATGGTCGACCTCGCAAAACATCGAGGCAGGGTAGCCCAGGGCGCGACAAATCGCACCCGCTGTTTCGTCAGTCGGGCCGGGTGATGCCATGCTTGCGCAGTTTGCGATACAGCGTGTTACGGCTGATGCCCAGGTGCTCGGCGACCCGGGTGAGCTGCCAATGCCGGGCTTCGAGAACGGCCAGCAGTGCCTGGCGTTCGGCCGTCTCCAATGCGGTGTTGCTCTCAGGTACCGGTGAACCCTCATCCGGCAAGACCGCCGTGGCCACTGGCGCTGCGTCTTGGCGACGCGCCGTGCGCACCACGGCAGGCAGGTCTGCCAGCGTGACGCGGCCCTCGTCACACAGGGCAGCCAGGGTGCGCAGCACGTTGCGCATCTGCCGCACGTTACCAGGCCAGGGGTAGTCCAGCAGTACCTCACGCGCCTGGGGCTCGAGCTCAATCAACTGGCCTTGGGTTTCCTGGCGCAGCAGCAAGTCCAGCAACTGCGCTTTGTCGCTGCGCTCGCGCACGGCAGGCAAAGCCACTTCAAGCCCGTTGAGGCGGTAATAAAGATCTTCACGGAACATACCCTGGGCAACCCGTTGCAGCAGGTCCCGGTGGGTGGCACTGATGATGCGAACATCCACGGCCTGCGGCTCGCCGCCGATTGGCACCACCTGCCGCTCTTCGAGCACGCGCAGCAGCCGTGTTTGCAGATCCAGCGGCATGTCGCCGATCTCGTCCAGCAACAAGGTGCCGCCGTCGGCCTGCAGCAACTTGCCGCGCATGCCTTCCTTGCGTGCCCCGGTAAAGCTGCCGGCCCGATAGCCGAACAACTCGCTTTCGATCAGGCTCTCGGGGATGGACGCGCAGTTGATGGCCACGAATGGCTTGTCTCGACGCTCGCTGGCCTGATGCACGGCCTGGGCGAAGGCTTCCTTGCCGCAACCCGTCTCACCGCTGAGCAACAGCGGCACATTGCGCTCGAATACCCGCACACTGCGGCGAAAATCCTGTTGCAGTGCAGGGTCCAGCAGGCAGACCTGCGGTGGCTGCCGGACGACGCGGCGCGAATGCCCGGCGGGCACGGTCCAGACCGGCGTACGTGCCTGGCCACGCAGGCTGGCGAACACCTGCCGCCCGTCCAGGGTCAGCAGCGGCCAGGCTGCGCTGCCATCGGGCATGGCACGGCTGAACAGCTCGTCGTGGGTGCAGGCGAAAAACTGCTCCAGGGTCTGCCCTTGCACATCGGCGCGCACGCGGCCCAGCAGGTTCAGCGCACTCTGGTTGGCCGCGCAGATACGGCCATCGCCGTCGACCGCCAGCAGCCCCTCGCTGAACAGCCCGACCGATTCGGCCTGCAGGTGAAAACGCAGCAGCCAGTGATGCTCGAACTGGCGCATGAAATAACAGCTTTCGATCATCTTGGCCGACAAGGTCACCATGGCCATGGTGTGGAATTCGCTTTGGCGCGAAACGTCGGGCCGCGCTGAAGACACGTCCAGCACGGCCAGCAAATGCCCCTGAGGGTCGAACACCGGGCTGGCCGAGCAGGTCAGCCCCGTATGCCGCCCACGAAAGTGTTCGTGCTGGTGGATGGTCAGCGCCTGACGTTCGACCAGGCACGTGCCGATGCCGTTGGTGCCCTCTCGCGCCTCGCTCCAGTCAGCGCCCAGCCACAGCCCGGCCTGTTCGAAGCTGCGCCGTTCGGTGGGGGCGGTGACGCAGTTGAGGATCACCCCGCGGGCATCGGTGAGCAACACCGCATGGCCAGCACCGGAAAGCTGCTGGTGCAGGCTGTTCATTTCCTGATCGGCGATTTGCAGCACCTGGCGCATGCGTTCGCGGCTTTCCAGCAGGCGGCCATGCTCCAGGACCACCGGTGCTTCGGCCAGCGCCGGATCCAGGTGGTAGTCCTCCAGGCAGCGCAGCCAGGAGCGGGCAATGGACGGGTCGCTGCCGCCTTCGACACGCCCGCCATGGGCGACCGTGTGCACTTGCCGGGCATGCTGGGTGAATGGGTTGCTCTGCATTATTGTGATTCTCCGCAGATAGAGGCTCAAGCCAGCATCCTCTACAGCAGGCCGGTTTGCAATGCACCCGCCACGAGGCGTGCCACCGGCGGTACACACTGTCACCCAAGCCTGTATCGAGCACGGTACATCGCGGGTCGCCAGAAAGCGTCGGTACCCGTCAACTGCTTGATTTCATTGAAGTGCAAAACGATGGCCCAACCTTTGCTCTACGCTTTGCACTCCACACAAACACAATAGCCAGGAGACACACCATGCGTTATGCACATCCCGGTACCGAAGGCGCAAAAGTTTCCTTCAAGAGCCGCTACGGCAACTACATCGGTGGTGAGTTCGTTCCTCCGGTAAAGGGTGAGTACTTCACCAACACATCGCCCGTGGACGGGCAACCGATTGCCGAATTCCCCCGTTCCACCGCCGAAGACATCGACAAAGCCCTGGACGCTGCCCACGCGGCTGCCGATGCCTGGGGTCGCACGTCCGTCCAGGACCGCTCCAACGTGTTGCTGCGCATTGCCGACCGTATCGAGCAGAACCTCGAAGTCCTGGCCATCACCGAAACCTGGGACAACGGCAAGCCCGTGCGAGAAACCCTCAATGCCGACATCCCGCTGGCGGTCGATCACTTCCGCTACTTCGCCGGATGCATCCGCGCCCAGGAAGGCGGCGCTGCGGAAATCAACGAAAACACCGTTGCCTACCATATCCATGAGCCGCTAGGCGTGGTGGGCCAGATCATCCCGTGGAACTTCCCGATCCTGATGGCCGCCTGGAAACTCGCGCCAGCGCTGGCAGCAGGCAACTGCGTGGTGCTCAAGCCCGCCGAACAGACGCCCCTTGGCATTACCGTGCTGGTGGAGCTGATCGGCGACCTGCTGCCCAAGGGCGTGCTGAACGTGGTGCAGGGCTACGGCCGTGAAGCGGGCGAGGCGCTGGCCACCAGCAAGCGCATCGCCAAGATTGCCTTCACAGGCTCCACGCCCGTGGGCTCGCACATCATGAAGTGCGCGGCCGAGAACATCATCCCGTCGACGGTGGAACTGGGCGGCAAATCGCCGAACGTGTATTTCGAAGACATCATGCAGGCCGAACCGAGCTTCATCGACAAGGCTGCCGAAGGCATGGTCCTGGCCTTCTTCAACCAGGGCGAAGTGTGCACCTGCCCATCCCGTGCGCTGGTACAGGAGTCGATCTATCCGCAGTTCATGGAAGTGGTGATGAAGAAGGTGCTGCAGATCAAGCGCGGCGACCCGCTGGACACCGACACCATGGTCGGTGCGCAGGCCTCGCAACAGCAATTCGAAAAGATCCTGTCCTACCTCGAGATCGCCCAGCAGGAAGGCGCCGAGCTGCTGACCGGGGGCAAGGTCGAGAAACTCGAAGGCGCGCTGGCCACCGGTTACTACATCCAGCCGACCCTGCTCAAGGGCAACAACAAGATGCGGGTGTTCCAGGAGGAAATCTTCGGGCCTGTGGTGAGCGTCACCACCTTCAAGGACGAGGCCGAAGCCCTGGCCATTGCCAACGATACCGAGTTCGGCCTGGGCGCCGGGGTCTGGACCCGCGACATCAACCGTGCCTACCGCATGGGCCGCGGCATCAAGGCCGGGCGTGTCTGGACCAACTGCTATCACCTTTACCCGGCGCACGCGGCCTTCGGTGGTTACAAAAAGTCCGGTGTAGGCCGTGAAACCCACAAGATGATGCTCGATCACTACCAGCAGACCAAGAACCTACTGGTGAGCTACGACATCAACCCGCTGGGCTTCTTCTAAGCCCTGCGCCGGTCTTTTCGCCGGTCACGATGCAAAGGCCGGCGTTGACTGGCCCTTTGTCCAGGGCGGTTGTCATGCACCAACCGCTCTGGCTCGCTTCCTGCAGTACAGATCACCAGCGGCCCGAACTCCTTGCGGCCATCAAGAAAAAGAACAGGTGAAACCATGCCAAGCGAACACCCAGCCGGTAGCCCGGCAGGCTCTTCCGTAGATTTCGAGAAAGTCGGTTCAGACTATTTCCAACAACGTGAACTCAAGAAAGGCGCCGCCGGCTGGGTGCTTCTGGTCGGCCTGGGCGTTGCCTACGTCATCTCCGGCGACTACGCCGGCTGGAACTTCGGCCTGGCCCAAGGCGGTTGGGGCGGCATGTTCCTCGCCACCCTGCTGATGGCCACCATGTACCTGTGCATGTGCTTCTCCCTGGCCGAACTGTCGTCGATGATCCCTACTGCCGGCGGTGGCTACGGGTTCGCCCGCAGCGCCTTCGGGCCCTGGGGCGGGTTCCTGACCGGCACCGCCATCCTGATCGAGTACGCCATCGCGCCGGCGGCCATCGCCACCTTCATTGGCGCCTATTGCCAATCGTTGTTCGGCATCGGCGGTTGGATGATCTACCTGGCGTTCTACGTGGTGTTCATCGGCATCCACATCTTTGGCGTGGGCGAGGCGCTCAAGCTGATGTTCATCATCACCGCCATCGCCGCCGTTGCACTGGCCGTGTTCCTGATGGCCATGGTGCCCCATTTTGATGCAGCCAACCTGTTCGACATCGCCGTCACCGATGCCGCAGGGGCCAGCAGCTTCCTGCCGTTCGGCTATGTAGGCGTGTGGGCAGCCATCCCCTATGCGATCTGGTTCTTCCTGGCGGTTGAGGGCGTGCCATTGGCCGCCGAAGAAACCAAGAACCCCAAGCGCGACCTGCCACGCGGCCTGATTGGCGCGATGCTGGTGCTGGTGGCGTTCGCCCTGCTGATCCTGATCGTCGGCCCCGGCGGTGCAGGCTCCGAAGCACTCAAGGCCTCCGGTAACCCCCTGGTCGAGGCGCTGGCCAAGGCTTACGGCGGTTCCACCTGGATGGGCAGCTTCGTCAACCTGGTGGGCCTGGCAGGCCTGATCGCCAGCTTCTTCTCGATCATCTATGCCTACTCGCGCCAGATCTTCGCGCTGTCGCGGGCCGGCTACCTGCCGCGCAAGCTGTCCGAGACCAACAAGAGCAAGGCGCCGGTCATGGCGTTGGTGATTCCGGGCATCATCGGTTTTGCCCTGTCGCTGACAGGTCAAGGCGACTTGCTCATCCTGGTTGCCGTGTTCGGGGCTACCTTGTCTTATGTACTGATGATGGCGGCGCACATCACCCTGCGCATCCGTCGCCCGAAAATGGAGCGCCCTTACCGTACCCCAGGCGGCATCTTCACCTCGGGCCTGGCCCTGGTGCTGGCCTGTATCGCTGTGGTCGCCGGCTTCCTGGTCGACCCACGCGTGGTGATCGGTGCTGCCGTGATCTATGCGGTGCTGATTGCGTACTTTGCTTTCTACAGCCGTCACCACCTGGTAGCGGGCACGCCAGAAGAGGAATTCGCCGCGATCCAGAAGGCCGAAGAGGCCTTGCACTGATCGACGACACTCGCCGCGGGCCACCCCGCGGCCTTGGAGAATCTGCATGGCAAATTTCGTACACACCGTGGGCAACCTGGTCTATCGCTTCGACAGCCTCAGGGAGGTGATGGCCAAGGCCAGCCCCGCACGCTCCGGCGACTACCTCGCCGAGGTCGCGGCTTCAAGCGATGGCGAGCGCGTGGCTGCGCAAATGGCATTGGCCAATATTCCGCTGTCGCATTTTCTGAGCGAAGCACTGATCCCCTACGAAAGCGACGAAGTCACCCGCTTGATCATCGATACCCACGATGCACAGGCTTTCGCACCGGTCAGTCACCTGACCGTAGGCGGCTTGCGTGACTGGCTGTTGAGCGAGCAGGCCGATGAAGACAGCCTGCGCGCATTGGCGCCGGGGCTGACGCCGGAAATGGCCGCCGCCGTGTCGAAGATCATGCGCATCCAGGACCTGGTGCTGGTGGCCCAGAAGATCCGTGTCGTTACCCAGTTTCGCGGCACCATGGGCCTGCGCGGGCGCCTGTCGACCCGACTGCAGCCCAACCACCCCACCGACGAACCGGCCGGTATCGCGGCGAGCATTCTCGACGGCCTGCTGTATGGCAACGGCGATGCCATGATCGGCATCAACCCAGCCACGGACAGCACCGCTTCCATCTGTGCGCTGCTGGAAATGCTCGATGCCATCATCCAGCGCTACGACATTCCGACCCAGTCCTGCGTGCTCACCCATGTCACCACTTCGATTGAGGCGATCAACCGGGGCGTGCCCCTGGACTTGGTCTTCCAGTCCATCGCCGGCACCGAGGCGGCCAATGCGGGGTTCGGCATCAACCTGAACGTGTTGCAGGAGGGGTACGAAGCAGGGCTATCGCTCAAGCGCGGCACCCTGGGGCAGAACCTGATGTATTTCGAAACCGGCCAAGGCAGTGCGCTGTCGGCCAACGCTCATCATGGTGTCGACCAACAGACGTGCGAGACCCGCGCCTATGCCGTCGCACGCTACTTCAAGCCGTTCCTGGTCAATACCGTGGTCGGTTTCATTGGTCCGGAGTACCTGTACAACGGCAAGCAGATCATCCGTGCGGGCCTTGAAGACCACTTCTGCGGCAAGCTGCTGGGCGTGCCAATGGGCTGCGATATCTGCTACACCAACCATGCCGAAGCCGACCAGGACGACATGGACACGCTGCTGACGCTGCTGGGGGTCGCCGGGATCAACTTCATCATGGGTATCCCCGGCTCGGACGACATCATGCTCAACTACCAGACCACCTCGTTCCATGATGCCCTGTATGCCCGCCAAACCCTGGGCCTCAAGCCTGGGCCTGAGTTCGAAGCATGGCTGGCGCGCACCGGCATCTTCACCCAGGCCGACGGCCGGATACGCTTTGGTGACAACCTGCCGCCAGCCTTCCGGCAGGCCCTGGCACAGCTTGCATAGGAATCGCCGATCATGGACAACCGTACCCCCACCCCCGAAAACCCCTGGCTGGCCCTGCGCAACCTGACCCCCGCCCGTATCGCCCTGGGGCGCGTGGGCACCAGCCTTCCGACCAGTGCGCAACTGGACTTCCAGTTCGCCCATGCCCAGGCTCGGGACGCCGTGCACCTGCCCTTCGACGTGACTGAACTGACGGAACAGCTCGATCAACGGGGGCGCGATAGCCTGGTGTTACACAGCGCCGCAAGCGACCGTCATCAATACCTGCAGCGGCCCGATCTGGGCCGGCGTCTGAACGAGCATTCGGTCGCCACCTTGCGCCAGCATGCCCAGGCCAACCCAGGCGGGGTCGACCTGGCAATCGTGGTGGCCGACGGACTCTCCGCCTTGGCGGTACACCGGCATACGCTCCCGTTTCTGACCCGCCTTGAGGAGCAGGTCAACGCCGAAGGCTGGACTTGCGCGCCCATAACGTTGGTCCAGCAAGGACGCGTGGCGGTGGCAGATGAGGTGGGCGAGCTGCTCGGCGCTCGCATGACCGTGATGCTGATCGGTGAGCGGCCAGGGCTCAGTTCGCCGGACAGCCTGGGGCTTTATTTCACCTACGCCCCGAGGGTCGGGCTGACCGACGCCTACCGCAACTGCATTTCCAATGTGCGCCTGGAGGGGTTGAGCTATGGCATGGCCGCGCATCGGCTGCTGTACCTGATGCGGGAAGCCTGTCGGCGCCTGCTGTCAGGCGTGAACCTGAAGGATGAGGCTGAAGTTCACAGCCTGGAAAGTGACGAACTGGCCAGCCAGAAAGATAACTTTCTTCTGGGCAAGGGCTGAGCACCTGCGTAGGAGGGTGGTGCTGCACCGGCTGCCCTGCTGCGCGCTACAGGCGGGCCACTGAACACGCTCGCCGTATCCTCCGTGCGGCGAGCGTGGACGATGAACGATGTCCACGACCTCAGTGTCTGTCTGCCGTACTACAACGCAGCTCACGCCTTCCTACTGCCGTAACCCCTCGCTACAAACTCTGCGGGCGTGATCCTGACTTCGCCGTATAATGGCCCACTTGTCATGTGTGAAATTTCACTCCTCCAGGTCACCGAGCCTTCGACCCAGACCACAGGTGCTGTACATGGATTTCAACCCGCTGGACCTCATCCTCCATCTTGATGCGTACCTTGATCTGTTGGTCACCAATTACGGGCCCTGGATCTATGCCATTTTGTTTGCTGTGATTTTTTGTGAAACCGGGCTGGTGGTGATGCCTTTCCTGCCAGGTGATTCCCTGCTGTTCATCGCCGGTGCAGTCGCTGCGGGCGGCGGCATGGACCCTGTCCTGCTGGCCGGGTTGCTGATGATTGCCGCCATCCTGGGCGACAGCACCAACTACGTGATCGGGCGAACGGCCGGCGAGCGCCTGTTCAATAACCCGAACTCCAAGATCTTCCGCCGCGACTACCTGCAGCGCACCCACGACTTCTATGAGCGTCACGGCGGCAAGACGGTCACCATGGCGCGTTTTCTGCCCATCCTGCGCACATTCGCGCCGTTCGTGGCCGGTATTGCCCGCATGCACTACCCGCGCTTTCTCGGTTTCAGTATTGCCGGCACGTTGCTCTGGGTAGGCGGCCTGGTCACGTTGGGGTACTTCTTCGGCAACGTGCCGTTCATCAAGCAGCACCTGTCGCTGATGGTGGTGGGTATCATCCTGCTGTCGCTGGTCCCGATGATTCTCGGCCTGCTGCGCACCCGCCTGGGTCGCACGGCCAAGGCGCACTGAGGCGCCTGATCGGGCATGTGGTCGTTCAGCGCCTGGCGGCGTAAGCGCACGTTGGCGCGCTTCCCGATCAGCGTCCAGCAATGGCAAGCCGTACGCGAGCGCTTGCCCATACTGGACGGTATCGACGACGCCGAGGACCAATGGTTGCGCGAGGCCAGCATCCTGTTCCTGAACGAAAAGCACCTGACGTGCCTGCCAGGCGTCGAGCTCGACGATGAGCAACGCCTGGTGCTGGCGGCACAAGCTCAGCTGCCGTTACTGCACCTGGGTGACCTGAACTGGTATCAGGGCTTTCACGAAATCATCCTCTACCCCGACGATTTCAAAAGCCCGCAGCGCCACCGGGACGCCAGCGGCGTGGAGCACGCCTGGGACGGCGAACACAGTGGCGAGGCCTGGCAGCAGGGCCCGATCATCCTGGCCTGCAATGGCGTGTTCGGCAGTGGCGGCTGGGAAGCCTACAACCTGGTCATCCATGAGCTGGCGCACAAGCTGGACATGCTCAACGGCGATGCCAATGGCCTGCCTCCCCTGCACAGCGACATGGCTGTGCAACGCTGGGCGAACGCCATGCAACAGGCCTTCGACGACCTCAACCGACAACTCGACCTGGATCCGGAAGCCGAAACGCCGATTGACCCCTATGCCGCCGAAAACCCCGCCGAGTTCTTCGCCGTGACCAGCGAGTACTTCTTCAGCGCCCCCGACCTGCTGCACCAGGCCTACCCCGAGGTCTACCAGCAACTGTCGCTGTTCTACCGGCAGAACCCGCTTGCACGCCTGGCCCGGTTGCAACGCGAGCATCCCGACTATCGCCATCCCCCCGTGTAGCGCCCGGTTCATTGGGCCAGACGTGGCATGCCCCGTCGGAATATGCCTATAATCGCCGCCACTTTTTTGGTCAAACACGGGGGCACTGCCCAATGAGCTACAGCAAGATTCCGGCGGGCAAAGACCTGCCGAACGACATCTACGTCGCCATCGAGATCCCGGCCAACCACGCGCCGATCAAATACGAGATCGACAAGGACAGCGACACGCTGTTCGTCGACCGTTTCATGGCCACCCCTATGTTCTACCCGGCCAACTACGGCTTTATCCCCAACACCCTGGCTGACGACGGTGATCCGCTGGACGTGCTGGTGGTTACCCCTTACCCAGTGGCCCCAGGTTCGGTCATCCGCGCCCGTCCGGTAGGTGTCTTGAACATGACCGACGATGGCGGCGGCGACGCCAAGGTCATCGCAGTGCCCCACGACAAGCTGTCGCAGCTGTACGTGGACGTGAAGGAATACACCGACCTGCCTGCCCTGCTGATCCAGCAGATCGAGCATTTCTTTGCCAACTACAAAGATCTCGAGAAGGGCAAGTGGGTCAAGATCGAAGGCTGGGACGGCGCCGACGCCGCCCGCGCTGCGATCACCAAATCGGTCGAAGCCTACAAAGGCTGATCCTGATTGCATGGAAAAACCCGCTTCGGCGGGTTTTTTTTTGGCGCGCGATAGGCTTCACAGCCAATCTCGGCTTAAGCGTTCTACAACGTCCTACACCCGCGTCTGACTGCTCCTACATCTCCCCTTCCGCGCATCAACATCCTGTTCATACCTTTGGTGGCACCGTGCCGCTACACTTTCTCCATGAACACATCTGGTGAACGTTTAAGAGCCCTTCTTCAAGAATGCGGCCTGACCCCTGCAAACTTCGCAGCCCAGCGCGGCGTGACGCCTCAGCACGTCAACAACTGGTTCAATCGCGGGGTCCCGCTGGCTCGCCTGGACGAGCTCGCCGACCTGTTCTGCGTGCACCGTCGCTGGCTGCGCACCGGCGAAGGCGCCAAACATCCCAATGCCATCCTGCGCACCTGTCCGCCACGCCCGGTGCCGATAGACGCCCCCATTCCGCGTGCAGTTCATCGCGGGCGCGTGGTACATGTGCCGTTCCACGAGGTGCGCAATGGCCTGCTGTGCAAGGTGTCAGGGCGTGCCCTGCGCCTGCCTGCCAACGCCCTGCGAATGCTGGGCGTCAAACACGACACGTCCATCTGCATGGCCATGCCAGGCGGCAACATGACCCCTTTGATCCCCGTCGAAGCGACCCTGGCCATCGACATGAGCATGACCCAGATCGTCGAGGGCGAAACCTATGCCCTGCTGATCAATGGCGCGTTGCGCGTGCATAACCTGACCATGGGCGAGCACGGCACGCTTTACCTGCATAGTCATGACCGGCACAACTACGCCGTTGAGCGCTTGACCCCCAGCCAGCGCCAGGCGCAAGGGCTGGAGATCTTGGGGTGGGTCTATCACTGGTCGCATTTTCGCCGGCAACGACCCGGTTGAAACACCCTGTGCCATTTTTTGCTGGGCATCAGGTGCGTGCCCTTGTATGCTACGCGCACATCAGCCCCGACCGGCGCAAGCCCCAGTCCAGAGGGCTCGGCGATACCCCATACGGGCATCAGCCATCTCTTTCAGGCCTCTTTTGGCCACACCGTTAAGGCGATTGCGGCTTACCATAAATTAGTCGGAAGCGTCCCCGAGAAGCCGGCCACAAGCCGGCTTTTTAATGCCTGTCTTTCAGCCAGAACAAAGCGGCGAGACCCTATAGGCGCCGCCGAATTGTCCTTTAGCACACGCCTTTAGAAATCGTAACGCGCACCCACCAGCACGCTGCGCGACGGGCCGTAGAAGTTGAACGTGGATGTCGAACCCACCCGCGACAGGTAATCGCGATCGAACAGGTTGTTGACGTTGACGGTGGCAGTCAGTTTGGAGGTCACCGGGTAGGAAAGCATGGCATCCACGGTGGCATAACCTGGCGCATCAATGCGTACCCCGCCGTTTTCCGAGTGGAAATTGCTCATCGCCGAGACGCCGCCACCGATGGCCAGCCCGGTGAGCGCGCCTTGGCTGATGGTGTATTTGCTCCACAGCGACGCCTGGTGGCGCGGCATGATGAAGAACGTGGTTTCGGCATCGCCCTTCACGGTTTCGGTATCCATCCAGGTGTAACCGCCCAGCAGCTCCCAGTTATCGGTCAGCTTGCCGCTGACTTCCACTTCTGCCCCCTTGACCCGTGTCTTGCCGGCAGCTACCGAGTCCTTGGTCGCGACGCCTTCGCTGTCGTAACGGGTGGTGGCGCGGTTTTCGTCGGTCAGGCGAAATGCCGACAGGCGCGTATTGAGTGCGCCGCCAAAATAGCTGCTCTTGATACCCACTTCGTACTGCTCGCCTTCACGTGGCTTGAGTACTCGGCCGTCGCCATCGGTCGCCGACTGCGGCTTGAACACCTGCGAATAGCTGGAATACAGCGCATGGTTTTCGGACAGGTCGTAGACCGCACCGGTATAGGGTGTGAAATGACCATCGACCTGCTTGCTATCGTCCGCAGTGACACCGGTCTTGAGGGTCGTGGTGTAGAAATCGCCACGGTACCAACTGAACCGCCCGCCGGCGATCACTGCCAGGCGCTCGACCGGGCGGAAGGTGACCTTGGAATACAAGCCGTATTCCTCTTCCTGCATGCCCGTCTCGGTCGTGTAGTTCGCAGCGGGTTTGGCGAACTGCTTGGGTGAGTAAGTGTTGACGTTGATGTTGCCCAGCGTCGTGGCCCCGTTCAGGTACTCGGTGTCGTAGTTCTTGTAATCGCTGCCAACGACGAACTCACTGACCTGGCCAAAGGTTTCGAAGGGCTGGCTGTAGCTGGCATCGACCGCGTAGGTGTCCTGGGTGAAATCGCGCGCACTGGCGCGTTCGGAGTTTTTGCCCGTCGTGGGGTTTGTAGCCGTGAACGCGTAGAGATAGTTGGTATCGCGGTGCGATCCGCGTGCAGCGATGCGGCCATAGCCACCGTTGTCGAAACGATGGGTCAGCTCAGCGACCAGGTCGGTGGTCTTGCCGTCGAACGCGTTCCAGTCTGCGCCCAGAAAACGGGAATGGCTTAAGTCAGGCACCTTGCCGTCCAACGTTGCCGGGTAACCATTGTGCGGCGTAATGTTCTTGACCTCGTGGATCAGGCCGAACGACAGGGTAGTGGCCTCGTCCAGGTCGACATCCAGCGCGCCGTAGTAGCTGTTGCTGGTATTGGCGTTGTAATCGACTTCGCCATTGGTGTCGTCGCGCGAGGCGATGAAGCGCCCACGCACCCGCCCGTTTTCGTCCAGCGGCCCGCTCAGGTCCAGTTCCTGGTGATTGGTATCCCAGGTACCGTAGTAGCCCTCGACATGCCCCTGAAAGTCGGCCGTGGGCCGCTTGCGCACCATGTTGACGATACCGCCCAGTTCGCTGGTGCTGCTGAACAGCCCGGCCGGGCCACGCATGATCTCGACACGGTCGAATGCCACAAGCGATGGCACGGTCCCGAAGATGCTCGCCATCGGTGCTGGCAGGCCGTCGATGTTGAATTCGCTGTACTCATAGCCACGGGCGTAGATTGATGACCGACCACTGTCGTTGGTCAGGGTACGCAGGCCGGCCGTGTATTTGGCCAGGTCATCGAGGTGGACGAACTGCCGATCCTTGACGTAATCCTGGGTATAGACGGTGATCGACTGTGGGATGTCCTTCAAGGCCGCTGGCGTCTTGGTGCCCACGGTGGCGGCGTCCACGCTGTACCCGCCAGTGGCCTCGGAGGGCAGCATGTCGTACAGCCGATTGCCCTCGATGGTCAATGCCGGCAGGTCGAGGGGATCGTCAGCGTTCACCACCATGGCTACGTCTTGCGCCAATGCCGTAAGTGAAAACGGCGCCACCAGCCCTGCCACCAGCCATCCCCGCACGCGTCGCGCGCGCCCTGCCCCACTGAAAACGTTCATGCCGCACCCTTTGCCCATATGATAGTAATTCGCAAACGAAACATATTGCTTTTTGCGAACGATACCGGAGCAGGTACAGGGCATGCAGCAGCATTAACCTTCTTAACACATTGGGCCATTGCCTAGGGTCGAGTCCGGTGGGATGATTTGCAACTGATATAAATTCTCATTCAAGGCTCGCCGTGCCCACCTCCCTGCTGCTGGTCGAAGACGACCCACGCTTACGCCACGACCTTTACCGCCATTTCATCGACCGTGGCTTCGAGGTACACGCATGCGCGACGGGCGACGCGGCGCTGGCCGATGCCCACCGATGCGTATTCGACCTGGCGCTGCTGGATATCATGCTGCCAGGTCTCGACGGGCTGAGCCTGCTCGATGCACTGCGGCGCAAGCAGGCAGTACCGGTGATTCTCATGTCGGCATTGGGTGCCGAGCAGGACCGCATCACCGGATTTACCCGGGGTGCCGACGATTACCTGCCCAAGCCCTTCAGTCTGGCGGAACTGGATGCACGGGTCGATGCACTGTTGCGTCGGGTCGCCTTCCACAGCACGCCGCCCGTGGCGACGCGTACTGATGAGCCCGTATTTGATCACACTGCACAGGATGTCATGCATAACGGCCTGCCGGCTGGGTTGACTGGCTCGGAGTTCCGCTTGTTGATCACCCTGCACGCCCATGCCGGGGAGCCGCTGAGCAAGCCTTTCCTGTACCAGACCGTCCTGCACCGTGGCTACACGCGCCTGGATCGAGGCCTGGATGTGCATGTGTGCAACGTGCGCCGCAAGCTGGCGGACATCGGCATACAGCATCTGCTCATCCAGGCTGTGCGTGGCCAAGGCTATGTCCTGGTCGTGCAGAGCCCGGCCTGATGCGGCGACATCCGCTGCTGTGGAAGCTGGCCCTGCTGCAGGTCAGCTTCTGCCTGCTGCTCACCTGGTTGATCTGGACCTGGGGCCTGACGGTGGAGCGCAGCACCTATTTCCTGGCCCAGGCCGACCAGGACTACCTGGCGCGCTATGCCCGGCAGGCCGAGCTCGCCTGGGAGCAAGGGGGAGCCATGGGCGTCGAGACCTGGCGCAAGCAGGTGCAAATGACCGAGGACACCTGGGCAGCGGTCGTCGGCCCTTACCTGCAAAGCCTGGGCACCACACCGCTCACAGCCGAGGAGGCAGGTCACCTGACCTTCATGCGCAAGCTGAACTGGCCCATGAGCCGCCGCCTGCAAGGCGAACTGCCTTACGTCAGCATTGCCTTCCCGCGCCACCCCGAACACGGGCGCCTGGTCATGCAACTGCCCGAGCGGCTACTGCCCACCGGGCTGACACCCTGGACTCACCTGGTCACCCACGGCGTGGCGCCGGCGTTGCTGGCCCTGCTGATGGGGCTGGCACTGTACCGTCACCTTGTCGCCCCGTTGAACCGCCTGCGTGACCGCGCCGACGCGCTGCGGGCCAATGACCTGGACAGCCCAGGCCTGCCCCTGCAAGACCGGCGCGATGAGCTGGGCGAGCTGGCGCAGGCCTTCGATCACATGGCCAATCGCTTGCGCCAGAGCCTGGAACAGCAGCGGCTGCTATTGCGCACACTGTCCCACGAATTGCGCACGCCGCTGGCACGCCTGCGTATTGCCCATGACAGCAACTTGCCTGCCGCCCAGCTACGCGCGCGCATGGATTATGAAACCAGCCATATGCAGAAACTGCTGGAAGACACCCTCGACCTGGCCTGGATGGACACCGAACAGCCCGTCCTGGCCACCGAGCCGGTCCTGATGACATCGCTGTGGGAGGCGCTGTGCCAGGACATCTGCTTCGAAAGTGGCTGGAGCCTCGCGCGCCTGCCATGCACGCTCGGGCAGGACTGCGTGGTCCAGGTGCACCTGGACAGCGTGGCCCAGGCGCTGGAGAACCTGCTGCGAAACGCCATCCGACACTCTCCGCCCGATGGAACCGTCTGTCTGGAGGGCTGGCGCGAAGGCGCGCATTGGCACTTGTGCGTGCGCGATCAAGGCCCCGGCGTGCCCGAGGCAGCGCTTGAGCGTATCTTTCAACCCTACCAGCGGCTGAGCGCCAGCGGCGCAGGCTTTGGACTGGGCCTGGCCATCGCCCGGCGCGCCGTGCAATTGCAGGGTGGCCGACTCTGGGCCTGCAATGCTCACCCAGGCTTGCACCTGCACCTGACCCTGCCGGCCAGCGCCAACGGTTTAGAAAGTTAAGGCGCTTTACGCGTGTTGGAGGCTGACTATCATCTGGCTGCTTGAGTTGCAGTGCCTGCAATGCCGTGAAGAGATGCCTGATGAACAGAATGATCCGGGGCCTGGCGTTTGCGCTGGCCCTTGTGACCGGTGCCGCCACGGCCCAGCCTGAGCATGACCAGCCGATGAATACGACGCTGCTGGCACGCAAGGACCTGGCCTACCGATTCACCCAACTGGACCTTGACTCGGCAGACGGCGCGCGTCATTACCGACTATGGGTAGGGCTGCCCAAGCGCGCCGCCCCCGCAACCGGCTACCCGGTGTTATGGATGCTGGACGGCAACGCAGCCCTGGGCGCCCTGGACCGGCAACGCCTCGACGCCTTGGCCGCCGGCCAGGCCCCCGTACTGGTCGCCGTGGGTTACCAAACCCACCAGCGCATCGACAGAGCCAGCCGAACCTACGACTACACGCCGGCGCTTGCCGGAAAGACCGAGCAGCGCGACCCTCTCACCGGGCAGCCCAGCGGCGGGGTGGATACGTTTCTCGACCTGCTGGAGACGCGCATGCGCCCGAGGCTGGCAGCGCTGGTGAGCATCGATCCCCGGCAGCAGACCCTGTGGGGACACTCCTATGGTGGCCTGGCCGTGCTTCATGCCCTCTTCACCCGTCCCAAGTCATTCGCCGTCTATGCGGCGGCCAGCCCCTCGTTGTGGTGGCACGACGGCGCAATCCTGCGCGAAGCGGCAGGCCTGCCGTCGCAGTTGGGGGATGCCCAGCCACGCGTGCTGTTGATGCGTGGCTCACTGGAGCCGGCCAGCCCCCGCGAACCGGCCCAGCCCCACGCCGATCAGACGGCACGGAGCCTCGCCGCCAGCCTGGCCCAGGTCAACGGCGTGCAGGTGTCCTTCAAGCAGTTCGACGGCCTTGGGCATGGGCCGATGCTTCCGGCATCGCTGCACTGGCTGATCGATAGCCTGAGCAAAGCAGCACCGCAGGGCACCTCGTCCAGCCGCTGACAGCGGCCCCGATCATGACGGCGGGTTGCCAACCCAGGCACCGGGTGCGGTATGCTTGCCCGGTCTTCAGGGCGGGGTGAAAGTCCCCACCGGCGGTAAATCGAAAGATGAGCCCGCGAGCGCTCCGGCTGTGCCGGAGGTCAGCAGACCTGGTGAGATTCCAGGGCCGACGGTCATAGTCCGGATGAAAGAAGGCGTCAGGCAGGGGCCCCATGGGCACCCCTGCGCACGCATTTTGCTCGCCCCGAGACGTTCATCGATCACTTACGAGGAGCGTTTCATGTCTACTTTGCACCCTGTGCACTTTCCCAATGTCACTGCCGCCATCGCCGCGTTCAAGGCCGGCCGCCCCGTGCTGCTGCTTGACGATGACGACCGTGAAGATGAAGCGGACATCATCGCCGCTGCCGAGAACATTTCGTTGCAGACCATGGCCATGATGATCCGCGATTGCAGCGGCATCGTCTGCCTGTGCCTGGACGAGGCAACGGTCGATGAGCTGCAACTGGCACCCATGGTCCAGAACAACCAGGCCCGCCACGGCACCGGGTTCACGGTCACCATCGAAGCTGCCGAGGGCATCACCACTGGCGTAAGCGCCCAGGACCGGGTCACCACGATCGCCGCTGCACTGCGCTCTTCGGCCGAGCAACGGCATATTGTCAGCCCTGGGCATGTTTTTCCGCTGCGCGCGCGCAATGGCGGTGTGCTCACGCGTCGCGGCCACACCGAAGGGTCGGTTGACCTGGCGCGCCTGGCCGGGCTGCGGCCGGCAGCGGTCTTGTGCGAATTGATGAACCCTGATGGCACGATGGCTCGCGGCGAGGAAGTGGCCGTCTATGCGCGCCAGTACAACCTGCCCACGCTGACCATCGATGAGTTGGCGCAGTATCGCCTGGCGCTGCAGGCGCAAACGGCTCCGGCGATCTGATCGACCTGGCCATCCAAGGCCTGGACGGCGGCGCCAACCCGGCGCTGCCGTGCCAATGGCGGTTTGCTCACCCCGCCCTGCTCTGCTAGTGTCGCGGCGTTCAGACTACCGCCGAGACTGCCGCCATGGCCCGCAAAAAAGCTTCCCTTGATTTCGAGCAATCCCTTGCCGAGTTGCAGGCACTGGTCGAGCGCCTGGAGAACGGCGAGTTGTCCCTGGAGGACTCACTTGCCGCTTTCGAACAAGGCATTGCCCTGACGCGTGATTGCCAAGGCGCCCTGGCTCAGGCCGAACAGAAGGTGCAGGTGCTGCTGGAGCGCGATGGCGAACTGACCGCCCAACCCTTCGACGTGGAACCCGAGGCATGATCGGTGCCTATCAGTCCGCCTGCCAGGCCCGTGTCGATGGCGCACTCGAGCCGTTGTTCATCGCCCCCACTCCCGAACTCGAGCGCCTGTATGCCGCCATGCGCTACAGCGTGATGAACGGCGGCAAGCGCGTACGCCCGCTGCTCGTCTATGCGGCCTGCGAGGCCTTGGGCGCTCCGGCGGAGTACGCCAACGGCGCCGCTTGCGCAGTCGAGCTCATCCACGCTTACTCGCTGGTCCATGACGACTTGCCGGCCATGGACGACGACGACCTGCGTCGCGGCCAGCCGACCACACACAAGGCGTTCGACGAGGCCTGCGCCATTCTGGCCGGTGACGGCCTGCAAAGCCTGGCCTTCAACGCATTGCTCGACCCCCACCTGAGCCCTCAGACCGACGCACTTCGCCTGGCCATGGTGCAGGCCCTGGCCACGGCCGCCGGTCCCGCTGGCATGGTGGGCGGGCAAGCCATCGACCTGGGTTCGGTGGGCATGAAGCTGGACCAGCAGGCCTTGGCGTTCATGCACCGGCACAAGACCGGTGCCCTGATCGAAGCCAGCGTCCGCCTGGGTGGGCTGGCCAGTGCCCGTGCCGACCAGACGCAGCTCGATGCCTTGCAGGTGTATGCGCAGGCCATTGGCCTGGCCTTCCAGGTTCAGGACGACATCCTGGATGTGGAAAGCGATACGGCTACACTGGGTAAACGCCAGGGCGCCGACATCGCCCGCGACAAGCCGACTTACCCTGCCCTGCTGGGCATGGAGGCGGCCAAGGCCTACGCGATCGAACTGCGCGACCAGGCACTGGTCGCATTGGAAAGGTTCGACGAAAAGGCCGAACCACTGCGAGCCCTGGCGCGCTATATCGTCGAACGCCGCAACTGACCTGGTGAGTACCGCGCGATGGCTGCGAAGCCGCCCGCGCGTCACCCGTCTGAATGGGCAGCTTTTCCTACAATGGGGTAAACTGCCGCGTCTTAATACACCTATAACGACTCGCCTGATGCCCACGACGTTTCAAGAGATCCCCCGCGAACGCCCGGTCACGCCGCTGCTAGACCGAGCTGACACGCCAGATGGCTTGCGCCGCCTGGCCGAAGCCGACCTGGAGACCCTGGCCGACGAGTTGCGCCAGGAGCTTCTGTATACCGTGGGCCAGACCGGTGGGCACTTCGGTGCCGGCCTGGGCGTCATCGAGCTGACCATCGCCCTGCACTACGTCTTCGATACCCCCGATGACCGGCTGGTATGGGACGTGGGTCACCAGGCCTACCCGCACAAGATTCTGACCGGGCGCCGCAACCGCATGCTCAGCCTGCGCCAGAAAGACGGCGTAGCCGCCTTCCCGCGCCGCAGCGAAAGCGTGTACGACACCTTCGGCGTCGGTCACTCCAGCACATCGATCAGCGCGGCACTGGGCATGGCCATTGCGGCGCGCCTGCAAAACAGCGCTCGCAAGTCCATTGCGGTCATCGGCGACGGCGCACTCACGGCGGGCATGGCCTTCGAGGCGTTGAACCACGCCCAGGAAGTCAACGCCGATATGCTGGTGATCCTCAACGACAACGACATGTCGATTTCGCGCAATGTGGGAGGCTTGTCCAACTACCTGGCCAAGATCCTCTCCAGCCGCACCTACACCAGCATGCGCGAAGGCAGCAAGAAAGTGCTGTCGCGCCTGCCAGGTGCGTGGGAAATAGCGCGGCGTACCGAAGAGTATGCCAAGGGCATGCTGGTCCCCGGCACGCTGTTCGAAGAGCTGGGCTGGAACTACATCGGCCCCATCGATGGTCACGACCTGCCCACGATGATCGCCACCCTGCGCAACATGCGCGACCTCAAGGGTCCGCAGTTCCTGCACGTGGTGACCAAAAAGGGCAAGGGGTTCGCCCCGGCCGAGATCGACCCGATCGGCTACCACGCCATCACCAAGCTCGAGCCCGTGGACAAGCCGGTTGCGCCGAAACAGGCCAGCGGACCGAAGTATTCCGCCGTGTTCGGCCAGTGGCTCTGCGACATGGCCGCTGCCGACGATCGCCTTGTCGGCATCACGCCGGCCATGAAGGAAGGCTCCGACCTGGTGGCGTTCAGCGAGCGCTACCCTGAACGCTACTTCGACGTGGCGATTGCCGAACAGCATGCCGTCACCCTCGCGGCGGGCATGGCTTGCGAAGGTAGCAAGCCGGTGGTGGCTATCTACTCGACCTTCCTGCAGAGGGCCTACGACCAGTTGATTCATGACGTGGCCGTGCAGAACCTGGACGTGCTGTTCGCCATCGACCGCGCCGGTCTGGTGGGTGAAGACGGCCCGACCCATGCCGGCAGCTATGACCTGTCCTACCTGCGCTGCATCCCTGGCATGCTGGTGATGACGCCCAGCGACGAAAGCGAGCTGCGCAGAATGCTCAGCACCGGCCACCTGTACAACGGCCCGGCTGCCGTGCGCTATCCGCGCGGTACAGGCCCTGGCGCGGCTGTCGACGAGGGGTTGGAACCGCTGGAGATTGGCAAGGGCGTTGTGCGTCGCCGGGGTGAAAAGGTCGCGCTGTTGGTCTTTGGCGTACAGTTGGCCGAAGCCCTGCAAGTGGCCGAACAGATCAATGCCACGGTCGTCGACATGCGCTTCGTCAAGCCTCTGGATGAATCCCTGGTGCTGGAAATGGCAGGTAGCCACGAACTGCTGGTAACCATCGAAGAGAACGCCATCATGGGCGGTGCCGGTGCTGCCGTAGGCGAGTGCCTGGCCAGGGAGGCGGTGGTCAAGCCGTTGCTGCACCTGGGCTTGCCGGACCTCTATGTCGAACACGCCAAGCCTGCGCAGATGCTGGCAGAGTGCGGGCTGGATGCAGCGGGCATCGAAGCGAGCGTCAAAGCCCGCATGGTCAAGCTGGGGCTTTGACGTGCAGGGCTGCGCTGCAGCCCTGTTGCTCAGCCAAACGAGCCGGCATTCATTTACCCAACGAGGTCGGTGATTGCCGGCTTTTTCTTCGTTCATGGCGACTCTGAGGGCAAGGGCCTTTCTCCGCTGGGCCCCGTCGTGTTGGAGTGCGCAGACTTCGCAGACGTGTACCGCCCGTGAAAAGCCCGACCCTCGCCACCCTGCTTTGCCTCCCTCTGCCCCTGCTGGCGTCCGAACGCGACGAAGCCCTGAAACTGCCCGATGTGCTCATCAGCGCCAGCCGCCAAGTAGAGTCGCGCACCGCAACCAGTGCTGCGAACACCGTGTTCACCCGGACCGATATCGACCGCCTGCAACCGAGCAGCGTCATGGACCTGCTCAGCCGCGTGCCGGGCGTGCAGGTGGCACCGACCGGCGGACGCGGCAGCTTGCCAGGCCTTTTCATTCGCGGCACGAAGACTGCGCAAACGCTGGTGTTGGTCGATGGTGTACGCATCGCCAACGCGACTTCAGGCGACAGCGGCCTGCAGTTTCTCAACGTCGACCAGATCGAGCGTGTCGAAGTGCTTCGCGGCTCCCGGTCGGCGGTGTATGGCAGCGATGCCATTGGCGGGGTCATCCAGGTGTTCACCCGGCGCAGCGTCGGAGATGGCCTGCACCCGCGTGTGCGTCTGGCCGCCGGTAGCCGAAAAACCTTCCAGCGCAGCCTGGGTGTGTCGGGCGCCGACGGCTCAACGCGCTTCAACCTGGGCGCAAGCCTGGACGAAACGGCAGGCATCGATTCAACAGGACCGTCGTTCGGCAGCGACGCCGACCATGACGCTTACCGTAACAAATCGCTCAACTTCAGCCTGAGCCAGACGCTCGGCGAGCGCGTGGAAGTCGGCATGAACCTGCTGCACAGTCAGGGCCGCAGTCAATACGACAACCCATTCGGCGGCTTCGACCCTGTCACCTACGAAAGCGTCGGCCAGCAGCCTTACACCGACTTCAGTATCGCCAGCCTGGGCAGTTACCTCGACGCCCAGCCCAACGACAACTGGCACACGCGGCTGGAGGTAGCGCACAGCGAAAACCGTGACGACAAGCGCGACATGTTGAGCAGTGAACGCTTTGTGTTCAATACCTACCGCGACCAGATGACGTGGCAGAACGACTTGGCGCTGGACGACCAGCACAGCCTGCTCGCCGGTGCCGACTGGTATCAGGACCGGGTGCACGCCAGTACCGACTTCGAAAAGGACAGCCGTTGGAACCGGGCGGTGTTTCTTCAGCACCGCTACCAAGGCACGCTGTTTTCCACTGAAGTGGGCGTACGCCAGGACCGCAACGAGCAATTCGGCACCCATACCACCTGGAGTGGCAGCGTGACCGTTGCGCTGGATGATCGCAATGATGTAGTGCTGTCCTATAGCGAAGGTTTCCGGGCACCTACGTTCAACGACCTGTACTACCCGCAGTTCAGCAACCCTGACCTGGACCCCGAGCATTCTAGAACCCATGAAGTGCAGTGGCGCAGCCAGCTGTCTTCCGACACCCGCCTGGAGGCTTCCTTGTACCGCACCGACCTGCGCGATGCGATCGTGTTCGGCCAGGATGCTATTCCCCGCAACGTGGCCTCGGCGCGCGTCGACGGTGTAGAGCTGGCCCTGGCCCAGCAGTGGGGCGACTGGAGCAGCCAGCTGGGCCTGGCGATGATCGACCCCCGAGACCGCGACAGTGGCCATACATTGGCCCGACGGGCACGCCGCACCCTGAGCCTGGATCTGGACCGCCGTGTGGGTCCCTTCGGCGTCGGTGCCAGTGTGCAAGCCGTCAGCAGCAGCTACGACGATGAAGGCAACCGCAGCCGTTTGGGTGGGTACGGGCTGCTGGGGCTGCGCGGCAGTTGGGCAGCCACCGAGGCGCTGACGGTGGAGGCGAAGCTGGACAACCTGTTCGACCGTGGCTACAGCCGCGCCCTGTACAGCTACGAGGGCAACCCCCACGCCTATCGGGAAGAAGGGCGCACGTTGTTGTTCAGCGTGACCTGGACACCGGCGCTCTAGCAGCTAGCAGTTCGCACAGGCGAGCCGTCGCTTCGATCATCTGCCCACTGGGGCGCTCGATGCCGTTGTCCGGTACCACCAGCAAGCCGTCCTGCGCCACCGCGCGCAGCATCGGCCAGGCCTTCCAGCTGGCCAACTGTTGCACATCTGCGGCCAGGATGATGTCGGGGTCGCGGGCGATGACCGACTCCACGCTCACCTGTGGCGCTGCCGGGTTCAAATCCGCAAAGACATTCCGCGCACCACAGACGGCGAGCGCATCGCTGATCACTTGTTGCCCACCCAGGGTGTACAAAGGGTGATCCCAGACTTGGTAGAAGACCTGCAGAGGCCTGTCACGGTGGTATTGCTGGCGCAGTGCCTTCAATCGTGCCCGCAAGGCGTGAGCGTAGCGGCGCCCTTGATCAGCGCGGCCCACGTGCTCGGCAATTTCTTCGATCTGGCCAATCAACTGTTCGATGCCGCGGGGCTCTGCGCTGAAAGTAGGGATGCCTAGACGCTTGAGCTGGTCGCGCTGCGCAGGGGGTACGCTGCCCGGCCACAGCAAGAGCAGATCAGGGCGCAGACTGAGCAAGCGCTCCATATCCAGCTGGCCATAGCGCCCCACCGAGGGGAGCGCTCGCAGCGCAGGGGGCCGTTCCCCCCCATCGAGCACCCCCACCAGCAGATCGCCTGCCTGAAGTTCGAGCATGATGTCCGTCATCGACGGCGCCAGGCTGACGACGCGCACTGGCCCAGCGCTCGCCAGGCTACAGGCCAGAAGCGCCAGCCCCGCAATGAGCCGGCGCATCAGCCGAGCTGAGGCGGCAGGCGGTACAGGTACAGCAACACCACGGTGGACAAGGCCAGCAGCACCTGCGGGACGGTCTCCAGCCCTACCAGCACCGACACCGCGGCTACCCAGGCGGGGAAGCAGGCATAGGTCATGGCCAGGCGCCGCACGCGAGCCAGTTCGATCCACGCAGCAGGCTCGGCTTCGGTACCGAGGGCCTTGGAGGTGGCAATCAGCGCGCGCTTGTAGGCCCCGAAGCGCGGCAAGGTGAGAAACAATGTGGCTGCGCCAGCGATGAACAGCGGCATGGCCAACATGGGAATCATCGCCTCGCCACCGCCAAAGGCCCAGGCCATGACCGGCAGCGGCACGAGGCCCACCGCCAGGTATTGCCACCAGGCCAGGGCAAGACGCCGCTTGACCTCGGCACGGGTCACGCCTGGGGCACCTCGCCCTGGTGTTCGTTGCCCAGCATATGGCCCAGCTTGCCGGCCTTGGTCGCCAGGTAATGGCTGTTGTGCGGGTTGTGCCCGGTATGCAGCGGCACACGCTCGGCCACCACGATATCCATGTCGGTCAGGGCCTTGACCTTGCGCGGGTTGTTGGTCATCAAGCGCAACGCCTTGACTCCCAGGTGCTCTAGCATTGGCAGGCAGATGGCGTAGTCGCGTTGGTCGGCGGCAAACCCGAGGCGCTCATTGGCTTCGACCGTGTCCGCCCCGCCGTCCTGCAGTTCATAGGCGCGGATCTTGTTCAGCAGGCCAATGCCACGGCCTTCCTGGCGCAGGTAAAGCAGCACGCCACGGCCTTCTCGGGCGATCGCCTGGAGGGCAGCTTCGAGTTGCGACCCGCAATCACAGCGTTGACTGAACAAGGCGTCGCCGGTCAGGCACTCGGAATGCAGGCGCCCCAATACCGGCTGCCCATCGGCGATATCACCCAGGCTGAGCACCACGTGCTCGCGGCCGGTGGCTTCATCCAGAAAGCCGTGCATGGTGAAAGTCGCGAAAGGCGTCGGGAGTTTAGAGGCTGCAACAAAGACGACGGGCACGTTGTGCTCCTGGGATAAGTGGGAATTTCAATGGACCGATTGTATCAGCAGCTTACGAGCAGTGCTCCGGCAGTATACCGCCGGTTATTATCGAAAACCTCGATGCGTGGCAGGTGCGGTTATACGCAACGCGCTACGGCTTGGCGCTGGTATCGAAAGGATAAGGCTGTTTCCAACGCTCGAATATCGGCCTGAGTTCGCCGCTGCGCACCAGTTCGGCCATGCGTTTGTCGAACACATCACGCAGTGCCTCACCCCGTTCACTGCGGGCGAACGCCAGGTACATGGGCAGCTCGACCACGTGGGTACGCCGGAATCGATCAGGTTGCGAGCTTTGCCCAATGACGTAGTCCACTTCGGTCATGGCGTCGACATAGAAGTCCACCCGGTCATGCTCAAGCATGGGCAGAATGCCTTCGCGCCGCTGGATTTCACGGTACTCCCGCACGCGGGGCAAGTATTTGCCATAGGCATAGCCACGCACCCAGGCCAGGCGATAGTCGCCTATGGTTGCCAGTGTGGGGGCCGGCTTGCTGGCAAGCCCGAGGGCGTAGACATGGTCGACGTCGAAATGCCAGCGAGGGTAGAGGTTGTCTTCACTTTCGTTCTTGTAGGAGCCGACCCAGGCATCAGCCTCGCCACGTTTGACCAGGCCAATGGCACGGCTGTAGGGCGCACTCTGCGGCACGACCTCGATCCCTGCGGGCTGGAACACCTTACGCATCACGTCCCAGGCCACACCGGTGCCATCTGCGTTGGTGTAGTCGGCCCACTCCTCGCTGACCAGGTGAACCTGGTCAGGTTGGCTATCGCCGGCAGTCGCCCACGGGGCCGCGACCATCAGTAATGCCAGCAGCATACCCTTCAGCACCATGGCAGCCCCCGTTCTATGCGACAGCCCATACCAGAACCTGCATGCCCAACCAGGCGAAGACGCCGGCCAGCACGTCATCGAGCATGATGCCGACGCCGCCATGGACGTGACGATCAATCCAACGGATGGGCCAAGGCTTGAGGATGTCGAAGAAGCGGAACATCAGAAAGCCCGCCAACAGCCACTGCCAGCCATCGGGCACCAGCCACAGCGTAATCCACATGCCGACCATTTCGTCCCAGACGATGCCTTCATGATCATGCACGCGCAAGTCATTGGCCACCTTGCCGCACAGCCAAAAGCCGAACAGCATGGTGATACCCAGTACCAGCCAGTAGCCCCAATCGGGCAGCATCTGCCAGAGCGGAATGAAGGGTATCGCCACCAGCGAGCCCCAGGTGCCAGGCGCCTTGGGCAAGGTGCCGGAGCCGAACCCGAACGCGATGAAGTGCCAAGGGTTGCGCCAGACCGATGGCGGAACGAACTCCGCAGGCACCTGATTGGGGTGGTCGGTCACGGTATCTCCCTAAAGTGTTGGTAGCCCCGCTGCCGAGGCGTGATGTCCTGACCGTGCGCGTCGCGCAGGGACACGCCCTGCCCTTGCAGTACGCGGCCAATGGGGTAGACCTGGATGAAGCCAAAGTGCGCAAGGTGCGTCAAGGCGTCCGGGGGTGCCGTGAACGCCAGGATGTAGTCGTCACCACCGGCGAGCGCTGCCTGCACGGCCGCCTCGCGCCCCAGGAACGCCTCCACTTCGGGGGACACCGGCACTTGTGCCAGGTTCACCTCGAGCGCCACGCCAGAGGCCTTGGCGATATGACCGCAATCGGCTAGCAAGCCATCGGAAATATCGAGTGCCGCCGTAGCGTGCCCTCTGAGCAAGGCACCGAGGGTGAGCTGCGGCATGGGCGCCCAATAGTGGGCCAGCAGCGGCGCTGCCACGGCCGGCGGTGCCTGGCGCTGCCCGAGCACCAGGGGCAAGGCGCCAGCGGCCTTGCCCAGCGAGCCACCGACATACAGCAGGTCGCCTGGCTGGGCGCCAGTGCGTCGTAATGCCTGCCCGGTGGGCACACGGCCGAACACCGTCACGGTGATGCTCAACGGACCCCGGGTCGTGTCACCGCCAATCAGGCTCATGCGGCAACGGTGTGCCATGCGGCTGAGCCCTGCCGAAAACTCCTCCAACCAATCGTGGCTGACGTCAGGCAGGGTAAGGGCCAGCGTGAAGCCGATCGCAGTGGCGCCCATGGCGGCCAGATCACTGACAGCGACGGCCAGGCAGCGCTGCCCCAGCAGCTTCGGGTCGCAGACGGCAGGGAAATGCACGCCGGCTACCAGGGTGTCGGTCGAGACGGCCAACTGCTCACCGGGAGGGAGATCCAGCAGGGCACAGTCGTCACCGATGCCCAGCGCCACCCCTTCGCCCTCGCCGTGCACTGCACAGTGCGCGGAGGCGAAGTAACGGTTGATCAGCTCGAACTCACCCATGGCCAGGCTGCGCCGCAATCAGCGCTTGTTCGCCTTGACTTCGACTTCGCGCAGCGTCGGTGCCAGTTTGTCGAGCACGCCGTTGACGAACTTGTGGCCGTCGGTGGCGCCGAAGACCTTGGCCAGTTCGACGCCTTCGTTGATCACAACGCGATAAGGCACGTCGATGCGCTTGATGAATTCCCAAGTGGACAGACGCAACACGGCCAGTTCGACCGGGTCGAGCTCGTCGAGGCTCAGGTCCAGGCAGGGCTTGAGCGCACCGTCGATTTCGTCCTTGATGGCCGGAACGCCATGCAGGATTTCACGGAAGTAGGCGCCGTCGACATCCGCAAAATCGTTATCGACCCGAAACTGCGCTTCGATCTCGTTCAACGAATGCTGCGCCATGTGCCATTGATACAGCGCTTGGGTCGCGAGCTTGCGGGCTTCACGGCGCTTGGCGCTCTTCGATGGCTTGCCGGCATCCGCAGGTTTGGGATCGCGCGGGTTGAAACGATCGCTTTCGTCGCTAATCACTTGGCCTCCAACTGCGCCAGCAGGCTTACCATTTCCAGGGCAGACAGGGCGGCTTCTGCACCTTTGTTGCCGGCCTTGGTGCCGGAACGCTCGATGGCCTGCTCGATGGAGTCGACGGTCAGTACGCCGAACGCCACAGGGACACCGAACTCCATGGACACCTGGGCCAGGCCCTTGGTGCACTCGCCCGCCACGTATTCAAAGTGCGGGGTGCCGCCACGGATCACAGCGCCCAGTGCGATGATCGCGTCGTAAGCACCCTGTTGGGCGACCTTCTGGGCAACCAGCGGAATTTCGAACGCGCCAGGTGCACGGATGATGGTGATGTCGTTTTCGCTGACGCCATGGCGTACCAGGGCATCAACGGCACCACTTACCAGGCTTTCGACAACGAAGCTGTTGAAGCGGCCAACCACCAAAGCATAGCGACCTTTGGGGGCAATGAAGGTACCTTCGATGGTCTTCAGGGTCATTGCGATATTCTCATCTTCAAACGCAAGGCCGCTTGCTGGCGGCCTCGACAGGGGTATGGACTCGAGCTGCAGGGCGTCATTGCCGCCTCAAGTCACTTGGAGGGCACGTATTCTACAACTTCCAGGTCGAATCCGGATATCGCATTGAACTTCATCGGCGAACTCATCAGGCGCATCTTGCGCACGCCCAGGTCACGCAGGATCTGCGAACCGGCACCCACGGTGCTGTAGGTGGTCGGGGTCTTGGCCGGTGCATCGCCTGCGCTTTCGCGGATATGCGCGAGCAGCACGTCGCCATCAAGCGGGTGCCCCAGCAGCAGCACCACACCGCTTCCGGCTTCGGCCACGGCGGCCATGGCGGCGCGCAGGCTCCAGCGGCCCGGCTGCTTGACCAGCAGCAGGTCACGCAGCGGGTCCATGTTGTGCACCCGCACCAGGGTGGGCTCTTCGGCGCAGATGGTGCCCAGGGTCAAGGCCATGTGCACGTCACCTTCCACCGCATCGCGGTAGGTGACCAGGTTGAACTCGCCCAGCTCGCTTTCCACCGACTGCTCGGAAACCCGCTGCACGGTGCGCTCGTGGATCATGCGGTAGTGAATGAGATCGGCGATGGTGCCGATCTTCAGGCCGTGCTCGGCCGCGAACACTTCCAGTTCGGCGCGGCGCGACATGGTGCCGTCGTCGTTCATCACCTCGCAGATCACGCCGCTGGGTTCGAACCCGGCCATGCGTGCCAGGTCGCAGGCTGCCTCGGTGTGCCCGGCGCGTGCCAGCGTACCGCCTGGCTGAGCCATGAGCGGGAAGATATGCCCGGGGCTGACGATGTCTTCAGCCTTGGCGTCCCGGGCGGCAGCCGCTTGCACGGTGCGGGCACGGTCGGCGGCGGAGATGCCGGTGGTGACCCCTTCGGCCGCCTCGATCGAAACGGTGAACTTGGTGCCGAAACCCGAACCATTGCGCGGCGCCATCAGCGGCAGCTTGAGGGTTTCGCAACGTTCGCGGGTCATTGGCATGCAGATCAGGCCACGGGCGTGCTTGGCCATGAAGTTGATGTGCTCGGGCTGGCAGCATTCGGCTGCCATGATGATATCGCCTTCGTTCTCGCGGTCTTCGTCATCCATCAGGATGACCATTTTGCCCTGGCGGATGTCTTCGACCAGTTCTTCGATGCTGTTGAGCGCCACGCGGCACCCCCTTCTCAATCAGGATTTCAAGAAGCCGTTGGCGGCCAGGAAACTTTCGGTGATGCCACTGCCCTTGCTCGGCTCGGCCGCCTTGTCGCCCAGCAGCAAGCGCTCCAGGTAACGGGCCAGCAGGTCGACCTCAAGGTTAACCCGACGCCCTGCGCGGTAGTCGGCCATGATGGTTTCGGACAGGGTGTGCGGGACGATGGTCAGCTCGAATTCGGCGCCATTGACCTCATTGACCGTCAGGCTGGTGCCATCGACGGTGATCGAACCCTTGTGGGCGATGTACTTGGCCAGTTCTCGCGGCGCACGCACGCGAAACTGGATGGCGCGGGCGTTATCGCTGCGCGAGATGATTTCGCCCACGCCGTCGACATGGCCGCTGACCAGGTGCCCTCCCAGGCGGGTGGTGGGCGTCAGCGCTTTTTCAAGGTTGACCTTGCTGCCACTTTTCAGGTCGACGAAGGCCGTGCGCTTGAGGGTTTCCACGCTGACATCGGCCCAGAAGCCGTTGCCCGGCAACTCCACCGCCGTCAGGCACACGCCATTGACGGCGATGCTGTCGCCAAGCTTGACGTCACCCAGGTTGAGCTTGCCGGTGTCGACGTGCACGCGCACGTCGCCGCCTTTGGGCGTCAGGCTGCGGATGGTGCCGATGGATTCGATGATGCCGGTGAACATGGGTCTTCCTCAAAACGGTGTGCGCGGGGCAAGCCGCGCATTATACGCCGGGAGCAGGCAGCGGTACGGCTGTGACCCGCCAGTCATCGCCTACTGCGCGCATGTCGGTGATCTGCAGCCGCGGTGCCTCGCTCATGCGGTTCAGTGGCCAGTCCAGCAGGGGACGTGCGCTTGAGCCCAGGAAGGTGCCGGCCATGAACAGCTGGTACTCGTCGACAAGGCCTTGCTGGGCGAAGGCACCCACCAGACCTGCGCCGGCTTCCAGCAGGATTTCGTTGACGCCGCGGGCAGCCAGTGCTTGCAGCAGGGCGCGCAGGTCGACACGGCCATTGTCGCCGGGCAGGCTAAGCAGTTCATGGCCGGCAGCGGCATAACGTGGGTCATCTGCGACGGCGGTCACCACCAGCGCCGGGCCGGCCTGGAAGAATGGTGCCTGCAAGGGCAAGCGCAAACGGCCATCGACCAGCACCCGCAGCGGTGCCCGGCTCAGGGCAAGCGCGGTGGTTTCGGCGTCCAGGCCCAACTCGGCGCCACGCACCGTCATGCGTGCACCGTCAGCCAGCACGCTGCTTGCACTGGTCAGCACCACGCTTGAGCGCGCCCGCAGGCGCTGCACGGCAGAACGCGCCGCAGGGCCGGTGATCCACTGGCTTTCGCCGCTGGCCATGGCGGTACGACCATCCAGGCTCATGGCCAGCTTGGCGCGCACGAACGGCAACCCCTGCTCCATGCGCTTGAGAAACCCGGGGTTGAGTGCCCGTGCCTGCGCTTCGAGCACCCCGCTGGCCACGTCGATACCGGCCTGGGCAAGCCGCTGCAGGCCTTGCCCGGCTACCTGAGGATTCGGGTCCTGCATGGCGGCCACCACCCGCGCCACACCGGCCTTGACCAAGGCTTCGGCACACGGCGGCGTACGGCCATGGTGGCTGCAGGGTTCGAGGGTGACATAGGCACAGCCGCCCCGCGCACGCTCGCCTGCCTGGGCAAGCGCATTCACCTCGGCGTGTGGCTCCCCGGCGCGTACATGCCAGCCCTCGCCCACCACCTCGCCATCGCGGACGATGACGCAGCCCACACGCGGGTTGGGGTGGGTGGTGTAGAGCCCCTTGCGCGCCAACTCAAGCGCGCGGGCCATGTAATGGGCGTCAAGCACAGCTGCGGGGGTTTGCATGCTCACTCTTTGGCTGGCTCACGGGCCAGGCGGTCGATTTCTTCGCGGAATTCGTCAAGGTCCTGGAAGCGCCGATAAACCGAGGCGAAGCGGATGTAGGCCACTTCATCGAGCTTGCGCAACTCGCCCATCACCAGCTCGCCCACCACCAGCGACTTGACCTCGCGCTCACCGGTGGCCCGCAGCCGACTCTTGATGTGGGCCAGGGCGGCTTCGAGGCGCTCGACACTGACAGGGCGTTTTTCCAGCGCACGCTGCATGCCGGCCCGCAACTTGTCTTCGTCGAAGGGCTGGCGAGTACCGTCCTGCTTGATCAGCCGGGGCAGTACCAGCTCGGCGGTTTCGAAGGTGGTGAAGCGCTCGCCGCAGGCGACGCATTCGCGACGGCGCCGCACTTGCTCGCCCTCGGCGACCAGGCGCGAGTCGATGACCTTGGTGTCGTTGGCACCGCAAAACGGACAGTGCATGGTGGCAGGCAACAAAAAAAGGGAGGGCCATGGTAGCGCATCCCACTGGCAAGACAAGCCAAAGGGGTTAACATCCATGCAATTCTGCCCCTGAAGGACTACCCCATGCCTCTTCGCGCGCTTGCCGTGCTGTGCTGCGCCGCCCTGCTCACCGCCTGCGGCAGTGACCGGCCCAAGACCGAACAACCGCCTGCCCCGGCGCCCGCCAAGGTGGCCAAAAAGGCCCAGCCGCTTGGCCCCTTGCCGGCTTATCAGCGCGAGCTGAGCGGCACGTTGCTGGGAATCCCCGCAGGCGCAGAGGTGGAACTTGCCCTGCTGGTGATCGATGAGCGCGATCGGCCGCAACAGCTGCTGGCCAGTAGCACCCTGCCGGGTACCGGACAGGCCTTGCCCTACCAGCTGCGCTTCAATCCCGAGGCATTTCCGGCCGGCGCCAGGGTGGAGCTGCGCGGGCGAGCCAGCCGCTCTGGCCAGTTGATCATGCACTTGCCGCCGCTGCGCATCACCCAGGCACAGACCCAGGCCACCGGCCCGCTGCAGTTCGAAAAGGCACCGTAAGTGGCGCCAGTGGCATTGCAACAGGCCCTGAGCGGCCTGATTGGCGAAGCACGGCTGGTGATCAGCGACCTGCCCGGCTGCGCGTTGAAACTATGGCTGATCGATGACCAGAACATGGACCGCGCCTTCAGCAGTGAAGAAACCCGGCGCATTCTCGAAGACCCGCCGTACTGGAGCTTCTGCTGGGCCAGCGGCCTGGCCATGGCGCGCTACCTGGCCGAGCACCGGGAGTGGGTAGCCGGCAAGCGGGTGCTCGATTTTGGCGCCGGTTCCGGCATCGCCGGCATTGCCGCCGCCCGTGCAGGTGCGCTGGAGGTCGTGGCCTGCGACCTTGATCCGCTGGCCTTGGACGCCTGCCGTGCCAACGCCGCCCTTAACGAGGTAGCACTGGGCTACAGCAGCGACTTTTTTTCCGAAGATGACCGTTTTGACCTGATCCTGGTGGCCGATGTGCTCTACGACCGCGCCAACCTGCCGCTGCTCGATGCCTTCCTCGACCGGGGCCGACAGGTACTGGTAGCCGACTCGCGCGTGCGGGACTTCAGCCACCCTTTGTACCGATCGCTCGGGGTGCTCGACGCCTTGACCCTTCCGGACCTGGCCGAGCCGCACGAATTCCGCCGGGTCAGCCTGTACCACGCCAGCCGCGAGCCTTTATAGTGGTGCCATTCACGGATTTGCGAGAGTCGCGATGAGCCAGGACACCCCATACATCTTCGATGCCACCGATGCCACGTTCCAGCAATTGGTGATCGAGAACTCATTCCACAAGCCGGTGCTGGTCGATTTCTGGGCCGAATGGTGCGCGCCGTGCAAGGCTTTGATGCCCCTTCTGGCAAAAATTGCCGAGGAGTACCAGGGCGAACTGCTGCTGGCCAAGATCAACTGTGACGTCGAGCAGCAGGTAGTGGCGCAATTCGGCATCCGCAGCCTGCCGACCGTGGTGCTGTTCAAGGATGGCCAGCCGGTCGACGGCTTTGCCGGTGCCCAGCCGGAATCGGCGATCCGCGCCATGCTCGAGCCGCATGTGCAGCTGCCGGCGCCACCCACCGCTTCGCCGCTGGAACAGGCTCAGGCGCTGTTCGCCGAAAGCCGCTTTGGCGAAGCCGAAGCCGTGCTGCAGCAATTGCTTGCAGAGGACAACAGCAACGCCGAAGGCCTGATTCTGTACGCCCGCTGTCTGGCCGAGCGCGGTGAACTGGGCGAGGCCCAGGTGGTGCTGGATGCGGTCAAGACAGAGGACCACAAGGCCGCTCTGGCCGGCGCCAAGGCGCAACTGACGTTCCTGCGCCAGGCCGCCAGCCTGCCGGAGGTTGCCGACCTGAAAAGTCGCCTGGCGCAGAATCCACAGGATGACGAAGCCACGTATCAACTGTGCATTCAGCAGTTGGCACGCCAGCAGTACGAGCCCGCGCTCGAAAGCCTGCTCAAGCTGTTCCAGCGCAATCGCGGTTACGAAAACGGGCTGCCACACAAGGCATTGCTACAGGTGTTCGAGTTGCTCGGCAGTGCCCATCCGCTGGTGGGTACGTATCGCCGTAAGCTGTTTGCAGCGATGTACTGACGGCTATCAGGCGTGGAGGCATGAGCAAGGTACGCCACCCTGCTCATGCCCTAGTGCTCAAACTCTGCTCTGGGATACGAGCGGCTCGGTACTGATCAGGCCCAGCACCTGTTGCCTGGGTTGCTCCGCCTTGCCCCGTGAGCCGGCCACTGACACGCTTGTCACGCCGTTCGAGGTCGTCTACGCCTTTTCGCCGGCCTGCCACACATACACCGGCGTTTCGCCCTCACTGAACACCCGCACTTGCCCATGGTGCCGCAACCGCACCAGCAACCGCTTGGCTGCGCCAAAGTCCCCCGTGAGGCCCTGCAAATGCTCAAGCAGCTCAGGCCCCTCCATCCGGCCAGCCGTGCGCAATAATTCGCAGGCTACCCGCCACGGCCCATCATCCTTTGCTGCTGCGGGAGGCACCGCGGCAGCTGGCTGGGGTGTCGAAGCGGGGAGCTGTTCGGCTGGCCGTGCCAACTGCGCCCATTCCTGGGGATCAAGCTCGATGGTCAAGTCCACCGGCCACTTACCGATCGTTCCACGAATTCTCACTGTAGGTCCTCGCTCAAGTCATTGTCGCCATGCTACCGCAACATGAAACCTGAGCCACGAGGCTGGCGGCCCGCCAAACAATCGTTATAACATAACTACCCCTACAATCCGCTCCTGGAGTCGCCCATGCGTCGTCTGCTGCTAGCCTTGCCCTTCGCCTGCTTGCCATTGGCCATGACGGCCCATGCCCACGGAGAACATGAGCATGATCACGGCCATGGCACGCTTGCCGCCCATGAGCATGGCGTGGCCAAGCTCAATGCCGTGCTTGAAGGCAATACCCTGGAGCTTGAGCTGGACAGCCCGGCGATGAACCTGGTCGGCTTCGAGCACATGGCCAGCAGCGATGCCGACAAGGCCAAGGTGGCCGCGGTGCGTCAGCAGTTGGAACAGCCCCTGAAGTTGTTCGCATTGACGGCGGCCGCGGGTTGCACACCAGACCAGCAAGAACTGCAAAGCCCGCTGTTTGGGGATGCCGCCAAGGCGGACGATGATGCCGACGAGCACGAAAAAGGCCACGTTCACAGCGACATCAACGCCCATTACCAACTCACCTGCACAGCGCCCGAAAAACTCACTCAGATCGACCTGTCGCCGCTGTTCAAGGCCTTCCCCGCCACGCAGAAAATCAATGTGCAATTGATCGGCCCGAACGGCCAGAAGGGGGTGGAAACCTCGCCAACCAAGGCTGTGGTCACACTCTGAATGAACCAGCCGCTGATCCACCTGCAAGACCTGGCGTTCGCCTGGCCGGGACAACCGCCGTTGCTGGATATCCCGGCCTTTGAACTGCAAGCCGGTGAAGCCGTGTTTCTCAAGGGCCCAAGCGGCAGTGGCAAGACCACACTGCTGGGCCTGCTCGGCGGGGTCAACCGGCCAGGCCGTGGGCGAATCCAACTGCTTGGACAGGACTTGGCCCTACTCGCCCAAGGTGCCCGCGACCGTTTCCGTGTGGACCACACCGGCTACATCTTCCAGCAATTCAACCTGCTGCCGTTTCTCTCGGTGCGGGAAAATGTCGAGCTGCCCTGTCGTTTCTCGCGCAGCCGCGCCCAGCGTGCCGTCGAGCGCCACGGTAGCGTCGACCAGGCCGCCCGCGAATTGCTTGCCCACCTGGGCCTGGGCGATCCGCAGTTGCTCACGCGGCGAGCCGACAGCCTGTCGATCGGCCAGCAGCAACGCGTCGCCGCCGCCCGCGCCTTGATCGGCCAACCCGAGCTGGTGATCGCCGATGAACCCACATCAGCGCTGGATGCCGATACCCGCGAAGCGTTCATCGCGTTGCTGTTCGATGAATGCCGCGCGGCAGGCTCTAGCTTGCTGTTCGTCAGTCATGACCAGAGCCTGGCCCCGCTGTTCGACCGACACCTGTCCCTGGCCGAGCTCAATCGTGCCGCCAAGCCCCGGGAGGCATGATGTACCTGCTTCGCCTTGCCCTGGCCAGCCTGGCCAACCGCCGCTTCACCGCCTTTCTGACCGCGTTTGCCATCGCCTTGTCGGTTTGCCTGCTGCTGGCTGTCGAACGGGTGCGCACCGAAGCCTGCGCCAGCTTTGCCAGCACCATCAGTGGTACTGACCTGATTGTCGGTGCGCGTTCAGGTTCGGTGAACCTGCTGCTGTACTCGGTGTTTCGCATCGGCAATGCCACCAACAACATACGCTGGGACAGCTACCAGCACTACGCCCAGGACCCACGGGTGAAGTGGGCGATCCCCATCTCGCTGGGCGACTCGCACCGCGGCTACCGGGTGATGGGCACCACCGGCGCCTATTTCGACCACTATCAGTACGGGCGCAAGCAGCACCTGGCGTTGCGCGAGGGCCGGGAATTTGCCGACGATCCTTTCGAAGTGGTACTGGGCGCGGAGGTTGCCGACGCCTTGCACTACAAGCTGGGCGACAAACTGGTGCTGGCCCATGGCGTGGCGGCGATCAGCCTGGTCAAGCACGACGACAAACCATTTACCGTGGTCGGTGTACTCAAGCGCACCGGCACGCCGGTTGACCGCACCTTGTACATCAGCCTGGCCGGCATGGAGGCGATCCATATCGACTGGCACAACGGGGTGCCGGCCCGAGGTGCGGGACGCATCAGTGCAGAACAGGCGCGTGGCATGGACCTGCAACCCGCTGCGATCACGGCGTTCATGCTGGGCTTGAACAACAAGATCGCCACCTTCAGCCTGCAGCGCGAAATCAATGAATACCGCAGCGAGCCGCTGTTGGCGATTTTGCCGGGGGTGGCGTTGCAGGAGTTGTGGAGCCTGATGGGCACTGCCGAACAAGCCCTGTTCGTGGTCTCGCTGTTCGTTGTGCTGACCGGGCTGATCGGCATGCTCACGGCGATTCTTACCAGTCTGAACGAGCGCCGCCGGGAAATGGCGATCCTGCGCTCGGTAGGTGCACGACCATGGCACATCGCCGGGCTGCTGGTACTTGAGGCTCTGGCTCTGGCAACGGCCGGGATCGTTGCCGGGCTTGGCCTGCTGTACGCCGGCATCGCCCTGGCCCAGGGTTACGTGCAGGCCAACTATGGCTTGTACCTGCCATTGGCCTGGCCCAGCACGCATGAATGGTCGTTGCTGGCTATCATCCTTGGCGCAGCGCTGTTGATGGGCAGCGTTCCGGCATGGCGAGCCTATCGGCAGTCGTTGGCAGATGGTTTGTCGATCCACCTTTGAGAGCCTGTGATGATCCGATTTCTCACTGCCTGCCTCGGGGCTCTCCATGCGCTTGCAAGCGCATGGACATGCCGTATGGGGGCCCGCCTGCCAACCGGTAGCCCCGCCCGGCGCCTGCTTTTTTCGCTGCTCGTGATGCTTGCGGTACCTGCATGGGCATCGCAGCCCAGAGAGCTCGACTGGCCCGCCCTGATCCCCGAAGGCGCACCGGTCGTCGCGCCGCAACTGGCGCCCCTGCATGACATGTCGCAGCTCAGCGATGCACTGTCTGCCGAGTCCGCCCCGGCCGCGCGCCAGCAGGCGCCTGCTGCACCCGTGGTGAACAGCCTCGATGGCCAGCAGATCAAGCTGCCGGGCTACATCGTGCCGCTGGAGGTCAATGAGCAAGGCCGCACCACCGAATTTCTGCTGGTGCCGTACTACGGTGCGTGCATCCACGTGCCCCCGCCCCCGTCGAACCAGATTGTGCACATCGTCAGTGAAATGGGCGTAAGGGTCGAAGATCTGTATCAGCCCTACTGGATAGAGGGCACGATGCATGTCAAACCCTCGAGCAGCGAACTGGCTGAGGCGGGTTACCAGATGGAAGCCGAGAAGATCTACGCCTACGAACTCAGATGAGCCTTCCGAAGGCCGGTGCAGACGCTTCTTTGAGCTGGGTCAAACTTTCTGTTTAGTTGCATCCGTACCATTGGACTACACGATTATCAACGTCCTTTGGGAGCTTCCATGAACAAGTCCTTGCTCGGTGCCTCACTCGTGGCCCTGGCACTCACCGCCCCGGCTGCGCACGCTTATCAACCCGGTGATTTCATCGTACGTGCTGGCGCCATCACCACCGCGCCCAACGAGAGCAGCAGCGACCTGAAGTTCGACGGCAACAAGGTGGCAGGCACCAAGGCGACCCTGGACAGCGATACCCAGCTGGGTCTGGCATTCGCCTACATGCTCACCGACCACATTGGTCTGGAATTGCTGGCAGCCACGCCGTTCAAGCACACGGTAGGGGTGAAAGGGCTGGGCGGTGGGCTGGATGGCAAGCTGGCCGACATCAAGCAACTGCCGCCAACCCTTTCGTTACAGTACTACCCGATGGAGGCGTCGTCGAAGTTCCAACCCTATGCGGGCGTGGGCATCAACTACACCTTGTTCTTCGATGAAGACCTGAGCAGCAACCGCAAGCAACAAGGGTTCAGCAACCTGAAACTGCAGGATTCGGTCGGGTTCGCCGGCCAGCTGGGCATGGACTACATGATCACCGACAACCTGCTGGTCAACGCCGCTGTCTGGTATGTGGACATCGACACCAAGGCCAGCGTGAACGGCCCGAGCGCCTTGGGCTATAGCAAGACCAAGGTCGACGTGGACGTGGACCCTTGGGTCTACATGGTCGGCCTGGGCTACAAGTTCTGATCGAGCGCTGTAAAACACACGGGGCGGCCAAGGCCGCCCCGTTTCGTTACTGTCGTACTGAGCGCCGGACTGGGCGCCCATCGGTCGCTAACGGAGCTTGCCCAACAACCGGGACAGCCCCTCCACCATCGAGGTGGCCCGCTTGAAGTCGAAGCGAGCCAGCAACCGCCTGTTGTCCGCACGCGAATGGCGGATGTCGCCCGAGCGCGGCGTGGTATAGCTGACTGCGGGCAAGCTGCCCACCACCTGCTGGAGCGCAGCGAGCATCTGGTTCAGTGACGTGGCCTGGTTGAGACCGATGTTCACGGCCCCCTCCTCGACCTGCGCTTGCTCGAGCGCTTGCACCATGACCTGTACCAGGTCACCCACATACAGGAAGTCCCGCGTCTGTTCGCCGTCACCGAACACGGTGATTGGCTGACCTTGCAGTGCACGCTCGCTGAAGATGCTGATGACGCCCGAATAAGGCGAGGAAGGGTCCTGCCGCGGCCCGAAGATGTTGAAGAACCGGAATATCACAGGCTCAAGCCCATGCTGGCGCCGGTAGAAGTCCAGGTACTGCTCGCTGGCCAGCTTGTCCACGGCATACGGTGTCAGCGGCGCCTTGGGCGTATCTTCGGCAATGGACTGGCCTTCACCGTTGTTGCCATAGACCGCTGCACTGGACGCGAACAACACGCGACGCACCCCGTGAACACGCATGGCTTCGCACACGTTGAGCGTGCCGATGAAATTGCTCTGGTGCGTGCGCACCGGATCGTCGACCGAAGCCTGCACCGAGGCCACCGCAGCCAAGTGCACCACGGCCTGGCAGCCTGCCGCTGCGCGTTGGACCAATTCGGCGTCGGCAACGTCCCCCTCGACAAGCTCAAGCAGGGGGTGGCCCAGTTGCAGGTTGTCGCGCTTGCCCGTGGAGAGGTCGTCGACAATGCGCACGGCGTAGCCACGCGCCAGCAAGGCGTCGCTCAGGTGAGAGCCGATGAAGCCGGCACCGCCGGTGATCAGGATGGGGGCATCAGCCATGGCGATAGAACCGGTCCAGAAGAGGCGGCAAGCCTGCACGCCAGGCACGGGGCTTGATACCGAAGGTGTGAAGGATTTTCTTGCACGCCAGCACTGCGTTCTGCGGCTCTTCGCTGGCATCCGGGCGCGCGGCATGGGCCTGCGGCGTTGGCGTCTGCACCGCGAGCTGTCGATGCTGGCCGGCCTCGGCGAGGATCGCCTGGCCTAGCGCCACAGGCGTGGTCGCTTCGTTCCCGGCGTAGTGGTAGGTACCCCACAACGGCGAATTGCAGTCCAGTTGCTTGAGCACCGAGAGAATGACCCTGGCCGCATCGTCGACGGGTGTCGGGTTGCCACGCCGATCATCGGCCAGCAGCAATTCCTGGGGTAGCTCGGCGCGCGTCAGGAAACGGCCAAGCAGGCCATCGATACTTTCGTCCAGCACCCAGCCGAACCGCAACAGCACATGTTGCGGGCAGGCCGCACGCACGCTTTGTTCGATACGCCAGAGCGCCTGCCCGCGCAGGCCAAGCGGCAATGGCTCGTCCTTTTCGCTGTAGGCGGTGGCACGCGAGCCATCGAACACGCGGTAGCTCGAGGGCTGGACCAGCGTGATCTGGTGGTGCTGGCACAACTCTGCCAGCCGCTCCACGGCGCGTTCCTGAAGCGCCAGACGCTGCTCGCTGACCGACTCGGCCTGGAACCAGTCGAAGTAATACGCCAGGTTGACCACGGCGTCGGGACGATGATCGTCGAGCAACTGGGTAAGGCTGGCAGGCGCCCAGCCCTCCTCTGGAGGGCGCGGCGCCATGAAAGCGATGTCCTCCTCGGCCCCAAGACGAATCAGCGCTTGCCCGAGGGCATTGCCACCACCCAACAGCATTAGGCGCATACGCATAGAGTCAGCAGATCCGGAGGTTGTAAGGGAAAGCGGCCATTTTGCGGTTTCCGGGCGGGGAAGTCCAACGTGGGGCCGTATGGGCATTGCTGCGGGAGAAGGTTGCCCCGTGGCCAACTTTTTCCTCGAGCACACATGACGCGACCACCTACTCGACTTCAAACAACCCATTCCTGAGCGGGCCCACATCCAATCGCTCGCGGATGTCTTCATCTATGCGGGGGTCATCAGGCCGGTACAGTTTTACTTGGCGGTAGGCGTTGATGCGATTGATCTCCTGCCCCAGGTACTCCCACACCACTCGGGTACAGGCGGGATTGCGCCGGTCGCCGCTGGACACGCCTGCCTTGAGGCCGTTGAGGCGGGTGATACGGCTTTTGAAGCTGGGGATGAGAATGGTCTGGCTCATCTCGTTGTAGGTAAGCGATTCGTAGTCGATCAGGAACACCCGGTCCTGCAACTGGAAAGCAGCCCCCAGGTACCGACAACGCACTTCGGCATGCAGGTCCGTTGCGCTCGACCGCTCCTGCCGCTCCTGGCGCTCGAACAGAAAGCGCCCGCCCTCCTCCCACAGATGCACCAGTGATACCAGGACCGTACCCGGCACCGACATGCAATTGGAGTACTCGAAGTAATACCCGCAGTAACGCGACAGGTTGCCCGCGTGATCATGCAGAGGCCGAAACAGCTCGCTGATCGGATCGCCGGTTTGCTCGACCGAGGACGGTACTCGCGCGCCGATCAAGCGTGAAAACTGATCGGCGGGCAGGTCGAGCTCGTATTCCTCCACCCCGAAGAAATCGCCAATGCGTTTGAGGTTGTAAGCCGTCGGACGGCTTTGCCCGCTCAGGTATTTGTTGAACTGGGCGCGATTGATCGACAGTTGGCGGCAAACTTCGGAGATAGAGCGGTAGTGGCTGCAAGCCAGCTTGAGATTGGTAGCGAAATGCTCGCTCATGACAATGGCCTACGTGACGCGAATAGCGCCAGTTTAGCATCAAGTCGCATCAATTAAGACCAAGCCGCGAAATTGTAACGACTCTTGTCATGGCCAACCATGCGCCCCAACGAATAGCGGCACGCCTGCCGGCCGCTGGTCTTTCCACACGAAGAATAAGAATCGAGGTCATTTTCCAATGCTCGAAGTACTCAACGATTTCCTTTCGGGGAAACTGCTCATCGTGCTGATCGTGGGGCTGGGTAGCTACTTCACCCTCCGTTCCCGGTTCGTCCAGTTCCGCCACTTCGCACACATGTTCGGTGTGTTCAAGGAATCGCTGCGTGGCCAGGCAGGCCAACTGAGTTCATTCCAGGCCCTGATGCTGAGCCTGGCCGGCCGAGTGGGCGCCGGTAACATTGCTGGGGTCGGCATCGCCGTGACCCTGGGCGGCCCAGGTGCCGTGTTCTGGATGTGGGTCACCGCGCTGGTGGGCATGTCGAGCAGCTTCTTCGAATGTACCTTAGCCCAGGTGTACAAGCGCGCCGACGGCGATGGCCTGTACCGTGGCGGCCCGGCCTACTACATTCAGCATGGCCTGAAGTACAAGGGCATGGCGATCGTCTTCTCGATCCTGCTGCTGGTCACCTATGGCTTCGCCTTCATCGGCCTGCAGTCGTACACCGTGACCCACTCGCTGCAAAACGCCTTCCACTTCGATCCGCGCCACACCGGCATCGTGCTGGCAGTGCTGCTGGCCATCACCTTCATTGGTGGCATCAAGCGCATCGCGGCGGTGTCCGACCTGCTCGTACCGATCAAGACCTTGGCCTACATCGGCGTGACCCTGTACGTGATCGGCACCCAGATCGAACACGTGCCGGCCATGCTCGAGACCATCTTCAAGAGCGCTTTCGGTCTTGACCCCGCGTTCGGCGGCCTGCTGGGCAGCGCCATCGTCATGGGCGTGAAGCGTGGCGTATTCGCCAACGAAGCGGGCCTTGGCAGTGCACCGAACGTGGCCGCCGTCGCAGCCGTGAAGCACCCAGGTGCCCAGGGCGTGGTACAGGCGTTCAGCGTGTTCCTCGATACGTTCGTGATCTGCACCTGCACCGCGCTGCTGATCCTGCTGTCGGGCTTCTACACCCCTGGTTTCGAGGGTGACGGCATTGTCCTGACCCAGAACTCGCTGGCAGCCGTGGTAGGCGACTGGGGCCGTATCTTCGTGAGCGTGGCGCTGTCGCTGTTCGTGTTCACCTGCATCCTCTACAACTACTACCTGGGCGAGAACAGCCTGCAGTTCCTCAGCCGTAACCGGGCTGTATTGATGGGCTTCCGTGCCCTGGTACTGGCATTGGTCGTGTGGGGCTCGATGCAGGACCTGACCACCGTGTTCGCCTTCGCCGACATAACCATGACGTGCCTGGCCTTCGTCAACCTGATGGCCCTGGCCTTGCTGTTCAAGGTCGGCCTGCGTGTGATGCGCGACTACGATGACCAGCGCAAGGCTGGCATCAAGCAGCCCGTGTTCGATTCGGCCAAGTTCGCCGACCTGGACCTGGACCGCAATGCATGGCCTGCCAACCCGCAGGTGGAAACAGCCGCTGACAAAGCTGTCGGCCAGGCTCAGCCGCTGCGCTGATAGGCTGACATCGCCAGCCGCCCTAGCGAGGGTTGTGCCAGTTGTTTGAGTCACCAGGGGCCGCATTGCGGCCCCACTAGCCTTCCCTCCAAAGCGCGGCTCTTCTTTCCCGTTCATCGCTACGGACGCTTTCCATGCGCGCAGTAAAGAACCTCCTCGTGCTCTACACCGGTGGCACCATCGGCATGCTCGAAACCCCGGAAGGCCTCGCCCCGTCCGGCGGCTTCGAGTCCCGCATGCGCGATCATTTCGCCGTGATGGCCGACGCCCCCGAAGTCACCTGGACGCTCCAGGAACTGGACCCACTGCTCGACAGTGCCAACATGCAGCAGCACAACTGGCTGGCGATGCGTGATGCGATCGTAGATGCCGTGCGGGTCCGTGACCATGATGCGGTACTGGTACTGCATGGCACCGACACCCTGGCCTACAGTGCAGCGGCACTGTCGTTCCTGTTGCTGGGGCTGCCGGTTCCCATCCTGCTGACCGGCTCGATGCTGCCGGCAGGCGCACCTGGCAGCGATGCCTGGGACAACCTGTGCGGTGCACTGCGCCAGTTCGATCATCCCCTTGAAGCGGGCGTGCAGCTGTACTTCGCGGGGAAGCTGCTGCACGGTTGCCGCGCCTCGAAGCTGCGCAGCGAAGCGTTCGATGCCTTTGCAGCCCTGCCGCGCCACCGCCAGAGCGAGCACGTAGCCCCCTTGCCGGCACACTTGGGTTATCAGCAGCCCCGTCAGCGCGTAAACCTTGCGGTGGTGCCGGTGTTCCCTGGTTTGCAGGCCGGTCATCTGGACGCTTTGCTCGGCAGCGGCGTGCAGGGCTTGTTGCTGGAATGCTATGGCAGCGGCACTGGGCCGTCCGATGATCAGGCGCTGCTCGACACTTTGCGTGCAGCACGCGAGCGTGGGGTCATGTTGGTGGCCATTTCCCAGTGCCCGGAAGGCGACGTGGTCTTTGATACCTATGCCGCCGGTAGCCGCCTGCGGGCAGCAGGCCTGGTCAGCGGGGGCGGCATGACGCGGGAGGCGGCCCTTGGCAAGATGTTCGCGCTGTTGGGTGCCGGGCTGGACGTGGATGAGGCCGAGCAGTGGTTTGCCCTGGACCTGTGCGGCGAACGCTAGAAGTGGCGGAAGGCAGCGGGAGTCGAACCTGCCCGGGAACGGATGCCGTCCCCAACCGGGTTTGAAGCCCGGCCGCGCCACCGGGCGCGATTGCCTTCCTTGAAGTGGGTGCCTGGCCTGCTAGCGGGCCAGGGCACTGTCACTGCGGATGTACCGCTGATCGCCGACCCTGCGGGTCAGGCCGATCCGGTCGAAATACTCCAGGATCTGTACACTGCGCTTGCGACCGATGCCCAACATATCGCGAAATGCAGCAACCTGCACTACCGGCGTGTCACCCATGTGACGCTGCAGCAGCTCTGCCATACGCTGTAGAGTCGGTTCTGGGTAGAACAGGTCCCGCACCACCTGGTGCAGCAGCCCCAGGCGTGCGAGCTTGCGCAGTAGCAGGCGTACATCGGCCTCAGCGCACTTTTCCTCGCTCGCCAACGTCCTGACCCAAGGCGGATCGTAGGCTGCGGCCAGCAGTCTGGGCTGCAGGCGGGCCCAGAGCGCCTCATCTGCGGCACTGAGCTGGACCTGATGATCAGGCAAGTGCAGCCAGGGGCCGCTGCTGGCCACTGCGCCCTCGGCCAGCAACTGCTCAAGTAAACTGACGAACCCCGGCCTGTCCAATGGCAACGCCGCGAAACGGCGCAGTCTGTCACGGTCCGGGCCCAATTGATCGGGCTCCTGCTCATGAAAGGCCGCCAATTGGGCCAGCACACGTTGCTTGAGCGCCTGCCATTGGCTTGCGGCGAACAGCAACTGACCTTGGCGGGTGGCGATCACGAGTACGTCGTCGGGTAATTGCCAGCTGTCACGCAGGCGATTGAACTGTCGCTCCAAGCGCTGTGGGTCCAGCCCACCCGGTGCGCTGGCAAGCAAACCCGGCAAGGCCTGCTCAAGGCCCGCACAGTCGCGCAGCACCTGCAACTGTTGCAGCCTTTCGGCGCTGCGGCGTTGTCGACTGGGGGCGAACGGGTCCAGGACCGTGCCGCCGCCAAGCGTGTATTGAGCGCGCTGATCGCGCAGCACCAGGCGGTTGCCATGCACCGCTTGCAAGGGGGCGTTGAGCAGCAACTGTGCGAACATGCGCTGCCCCGCCGCCAAGCTCTGCCCTTCGAGTAAAGCCACCCTGGCAGTTACGTCCTGGGTACCCAGGTGCACGTGCACCGCACTGAAATGCTCGAAGGCACGGGCTTGGCCGGGCAGCAGGCTCAAGTCAATATCGATGCGGGTGCTGGGCGCGTGCAACCACTGCGGCACCAGCCAATCTCCTCGGCGTATCTGGTCCACCGCCAGGCGCTCGGCGGCTATGTTGAGCGCCACACGCTGCCCTGCCTCCGCCACCAGCGCGGGCTGATTCTGGGCATGCAAACCGCGCACCCTCACCGGCCTGCCGGCCTTGCCCAGCAGCAACGTGTCGCCAGCGGTGATCCGCCCTGCCAGCGCCGTGCCAGTCACCACTACCCCCGCGCCCGTGACGGCGAACGCCCGGTCCACGGCAAGGCGAAAGCCTCCGGCCACACTGCGACGGCGGGCATGGGGCGCTGCCGCCAGCAGGGCTTGGCGCAAGGCGTCGATACCGGTGCCCGCGGTACTGGATACGGGAAATTGCGGCGCGTCGGCATACGGGCCAGGCGCCAGCAGTTGGCTGACTTGCTGCTTCACCGCTTCCACGCGTGCGGGCTCGACCCGGTCGCACTTGCTGATGGCCACCAGCGCCTGGGGAATGCCCAACAGTTCGATGATCGCCAGGTGCTCGCGGGTCTGCGGCATGACCCCATCGTCTGCCGCCACCACCAGCAGCACCAGGTCTATACCGTGGGCACCGGCCAGCATGTTGTGGATAAATCGCTCATGGCCCGGCACGTCGATGAAGCCAGTCAGTGGCGCCTGCTCGGCCAGCGACGCGTAGCGATAACCCAGGTCGATGGTCATGCCACGGGCCTGTTCCTCCTGGCGGTGGTCCCCGGCCTGGCCCGTAAGCGCTTGCAGCAGCGCCGTCTTGCCGTGATCGATGTGCCCGGCGGTCCCGACAATCACTGCAAGGCCCCAAATTGCAGGCCTGGCAGCTGCGCCAGCCATTGGGGTTCATCGTCCAGCTGGCGCAGGTCCAGCCACAGTGCATCGTCGTCGATGCGCCCAAGCACCGGCACCGGCAACTCGCGCAGCGCGCGCTCCAAGGCATGCAGGCTGCGCCCGCGCAGACGCTTGGACACCTGCGCACGCACGCACAAGGCGGCGCTGGGCAAGCGTGCGACAGGCTGACTGCCGCTGCCGATCATGCCCAGCGTCGGCTGTACGCTGACGCACCACTGCTCGCCCAGGCAGGTTTGCAACGCTGGCGCCACGCGCAGGGCCTGGGTATGAATCTCTGCCTGGGCACGCGTGAGCAGGCGCAGGCTGGGCAGGCGCTCGGCCAGGCGATCAGGGTTGCGGTACAGCGCCAGTACGGCCTCCAGGGCGGCTAGGGTGATCTTATCCACGCGCAAGGCGCGCTTGAGCGGGTTCTTCTTGATCCTGGCGATCAAGTCCTTGCGCCCGACGATGATCCCCGCTTGCGGGCCGCCCAGCAGCTTGTCGCCACTGAAGGTGACAATGTCGGCGCCATCGCTCAATGCCTGGCGCACCGTCGGTTCGGCCGGTAGTCCCCAGCGCGTGAGGTCCAGCAGGCTGCCACTGCCCAGGTCCTCGAGTAGCGGCAGGCCGTGCTGGCGGGCAATACGGGCCAGCTCCGTGGTGGGTACCTGGGTGGTGAAGCCCTGGATGCTGTAGTTGCTGCAGTGCACGCGCATCAGCAACCCGGTGCGCGGGCTGATGGCGGCCTCGTAGTCGCGGGCGTGGGTGCGGTTGGTGGTGCCGATCTCATGCAACCTGACGCCAGCCCGGGCCATGATGTCGGGTATCCGGAAGGCGCCACCGATCTCGATCAGTTCGCCACGGGAGATGATGCCTTCCTTGCGGGCGCCCAGGCTGTTGAGCGCCAGCAACACAGCGGCTGCATTGTTGTTCACCACGGTGACGGCCTCGGCGCCGGTCAGTTCGCGGATCAACCCCTCGATCAGGTCATCGCGATCACCGCGCTTGCCCGTGCTCAAGTCAAACTCGAGGTTCAGCGGGTAGCGCGCTGCGCACTCCATGGCCTCGATGGCTTCTTCAGGCAGCAAGGCGCGGCCCAGGTTGGTGTGTAACACCGTGCCAGTGAGGTTGAACACGCGGCGAACCTGGCTGCGCTGGTTGACATCGAGGCGTTCGCCGGCGCGGCCCAGCAGTACCTCGGGCGCCACCTCGGCAGCACCGAGCTGGCCATTGCGGACAAGGTCGCGCAAATCGTCCAGCAAGTGCCGCAAGGTCGACAGAACAGCTTCACGGCCGTAACGCTCGATCAGCGCTAGACAAGCCGGGTGGCGCAGGAGTGTATCGATGGAAGGCAGGCGAGGCGTGACGCTGGCTAAGCTGGAGGACATGCGGTACTACCTTGGACGGGTCCATTGTCTGCTGGCCTTGTGGAAGGCAAGCGACGGTAACGCAGACATCCGCAGGTTCGAGAACCTTCGAAATCCGTGTCAAGGGCGCTTGCCAGCGCAAGGCAACTCGGTCTCACAGTGTAGACAATCAACCGCTAGCCGGGCGAGACCATCAGGTTGGGTGCCAGACGATGGTACCCCTCCTCGTCCAGGCGCATGTCCAGGGCCAGGCTAGCCAGGTCGTCGGCCAAGGCTTCGGCTGCTGCGTCATTTTCCAGATAGTGTTGCTTGAGGTAGCTGTTGCACCCTGGGCAACACTCGGCACGCAGCGGCGCTTTGCCGGGCCCGTGACGGTCATCGTCGAGCGCGCTGTAGCGCAGGTCTTTGCTGGAGTCGCAATACACGCACTTGACCCGCACCACGTGCCACTCGCAGGCGCACAACGAACAGGCAAGGTAACGCAAGCCGTTGTGCTTGCCACGGTTACGTACCACGCCCGCCATGGCCGGCGAACCGCATGCCGGGCATTGGGCAAGGCTGGCAGCGGGCTTGAGTTCGGTACTTGGCAGTGCCAGCAACCAGCTTGACCAGGCAGCCTGCAGGGCTGCGCCCACGAACGGCACCAGTGCAGGGGGCACGGCATCGTACTGGCCGCTGAGCAGGGCAATTGCCCAACCCTTGCGCTGGGTATCGTCACTGATGCGCAGCGTGTGCAGTGCTTCTTGCAGCGGGCCTTGGCCCGGCTCATCGAAATGATCGAGCAGCGCCTGCAACCAACCCAGCCATGCGCCTTCGCGCACAAGGCTGTCAGCCGCCAGGGGCGGTAGCCCGTGACTTATGCACAGGCGTTGGCGCTCCTGGGCAACAGGCAGCGCGCTAGGCGGGTTATCCACAAGCTGCTGCTGGATTCGGCATAGCCGCGCGATCAACAGCAAATAGTCGCCCATGGCATGGCCCTGGGCCAGGCGCTCCAGGCGAGCCGCCCGCACGTCGAAGAGGTTGCCTGGCGGCAGGTGCAGAAACGGCGGCATGACGGCCGATGCTTCGATCTGCCCAGGTTCAAGTACGGTACTCAATCGTTCATCCTTCTTTTCGTCGGTGCTCGGTTGGCGTTTTGTCACCGGTCACGTCGCGATACCACAGTTCATGATGCTTGCGCGCCCAAGCCCGGCTGACCCAGCCATGCAGCATGGCGCCTACCGACCCCTTGATCCAGATACCGGCATAGATGTGCACGATGATGCTGAGCACCAGCACGAACGCTGCGAAGGCATGCAGCAAGGTGGCCAGGCGTATGGCGCCGATGTCGAAGAAGTGACTGAAGTAAGCGCGCCAGATCACCACCCCACTGACCATCAGGACCAGCATGCACACCAGCAGCGTCCAGAACAGCAGCTTCTGCCCGGCATTGTACTTGCCGATGGCAGGCACCCCTTCCTCCTGGTTGCGCATGACTCGATCGATTCTTCGCAACCACAGGCGGTCGTTGGCGGTAATGAAGTTGGCACGCCAGAAACGCACCACCAGGCCCAGGAAGAACACGAACATCGCCACACCCAGGAAAGGGTGCAGGATGCGCGTCCATGGCCCGCCGCCGAACAGATTGCTCAGCCAGAACAAGGCGGGGTGAAACAGCGCCAGCCCCGACAGGCCCGCCAGAAAGAACAGGATCGCCACTATCCAGTGGTTGCTGCGCTCGTTGGCGTTGTAACGCAGGATAGGCTTGTTGTCGTTCATGGCCGCTGCTCCCCTTGCCCATCGGACTTGTTCGGGTCGAACACATGCACTGCCGGGTCTACCTGGTGCACGCTGGTGTCGGACGCTGCAGGCTCCTCATCCTCCTCGACACGCTGCGGCCCGACCCGTACATAGTGGAAGAAGCCGGCCACCACCGCGGCCCCCATGGCCAGCAAGGCCAGAGGCTTGGTGAAGCCCTTCCACAGTCCCACCAGCGGGCTGATCACCGGCTGGTCCGGCAGCCCGGCATACAGCTTGGGTGTATCGGCATGGTGCAGTACGTACATCACATGGGTCCCCCCTACGCCATCAGGGTCGTACAGCCCAGCGTTCTCGTAGCCTCGGGACTTGAGGTCGACGATGCGTTCATCGGCATGCACCTTCATCTCGTCCTTGCTGCCGAAGACGATGGCGCCGGTCGGGCAGGTTTTCACGCAGGCTGGCTCCAGTCCTACGCTGACGCGGTCGGAACACAGGGTGCACTTGTAGGCCTTGTGGTCCTTTTGCGAAATGCGCGGGATATTGAACGGGCACCCGGTGATGCAGTAGCCGCAGCCTATGCAATGGTCCTGGTTGAAGTCGACGATGCCGTTGGCGTGCTTGATGATTGCACCGGGGCTTGGGCACGCCTTCAGGCAACCGGGGTCTGCGCAGTGCATGCAGCCATCCTTGCGGATGAGCCACTCCAGGTTGCCGTCGTCGCGCTCGTGCTCGGTAAAGCGCATCAATGTCCAGGTTTCGGCGCTCAGGTCCTGAGGGTTGTCGTAGGTCCCGTGGTTGTGGCCTACCTCGTCGCGCAACTCGTTCCATTCCGAACACGCCACCTGGCAGGCCTTGCAGCCGATGCACTTGGTGGTGTCGATCAGCTTGGCAACCTGCTCCTGCTCGCGTACCGAAGGCGGCACGGTGGTGGTGGCCGACCGGGCGATGATGTCTTGGCTGGCCATCAGAGTTTCTCCACTTTGACGAGGAACGACTTGGACTCCGGTGTCTGGGTATTGCCATCGCCCAGGAACGGTACCAGGGTGTTGGTCAGGTACCCGTGCCGCGTGGACCCGGTAAAGCCCCAGTGCAGCGGGATGCCGATCTGATGCACCGTCTGGTTGTTGACCTGCAGCGGACGTATCCGCTTGGTCACCACCGCAACGGCATCGATATGCCCGCGCTTGCTCGACACACGCACCCTGTCGCCCGCCTTGATGCCTTTTTCATTGGCCAGTACTTCACCAATCTCGACGAACTGCTCAGGCTGGGCAATGGCGTTGAGCCGGCAATGCTTGCTCCAGAAGTGGAAATGCTCGGTCAGGCGGTAGGTGGTGGCCGCGTATGGGAATTCATCATGTGTACCCAAGGTGTCCCACACTGAATCGAAGATGCGCCCTGCCGGGTTGCTGACCACCTTCTTGTTGTTCGGGTGCAGGGGGTTGATGCCAATCGGTGTTTCGAAAGGCTCATAGTGCTCGGGGAACGGCCCCTCGGCCATCTTGTCGATGGCGAAGAAACGCGCCACACCCTCGGGGTTCATGATGAACGGGTTCATGCCCGCTTCCGGCGGCGAATCGACCTTGAAATCAGGCACGTCGGTCCCGCCCCATGCCTTGCCGTTCCACCAGACCAGACGCTTCTTCTCCGGATCCCAGGGCTTGCCTTGCGGGTCGCTGGAAGCACGGTTATAGAGAATGCGTCGGTTGGCCGGCCACGCCCATGCCCAGTTCTGCACCTGATGCATGCCATAGGGGTCGCTGTTGTCGCGGCGCGCCATCTGGTTGCCCTGCTCGGTCCAGCAGCCGGCGAAGATCCAGCAACCAGAAGCCGTGCTGCCGTCGTCCTTGAGCTGGCCGAAGCCCGACAGTTGCTGACCGGACTTGACGGTCGCATCGGTCGGGTCGGTGAAGTCCGTCACGGCCCAGCCGTTCATCTCCTTCGCCAGTTCCTCAGGCGACGGCTCTTCGGCGATCTTGTACGGCCAGTGGATGTTCAGCAGTGGATCGGGGTAGGCCCCCCCTTCCTTCTGGTACCGCTGCCGCAAGCGCAGGAACAGCTCGCTCATGATCTGCACGTCAGTGCGGGTTTCACCCGGGCCGTCGGCGCCTTTCCAGTGCCATTGCAGCCAGCGGCTACTGTTGACCAGCGAGCCATCCTCTTCGGCGAAGCAGGTGGTGGGCAGGCGGATCACCTCGGTCTGGATACCGGCCGTGTCCACATCGTTGAACGGCCCCACGTTGCGCCAGAACTCGGATGTCTCGGTGGCCAACGGGTCCATGACCACCAGCCACTTGAGCTTGGCCAGTGCCGCGGTCACGCGGTTCTTGTCAGGGAGGGCGGCAATCGGGTTGAAACCCTGGCACATGTAGCCGTTGACCTTGCCCTGGCTCATCATCTCGAACATGCGCAGCACGTCGTAGGCAGGCACGTCGAGCTTGGGCAGCCAATCGTAGCCCCAGTTGTTCTCGGCGGTGGCGTTGGGGCCGTACCAGGCTTTCATGAGGCTGACGTGGAACTTGCCGTAGTTCTGCCAGTAGGACAGCTGCCCCGGGCGCAGCGGCTTGGATGCACGCTTGTCGATGAACGCGGCGTAGTCCTGCTCGGCGTCGCCGGCAAGCGTCAAGTAACCCGGCAGCGAGTTGGATAGCAACCCCAGGTCAGTCAAGCCCTGAATGTTGGAGTGACCACGCAAGGCATTCACGCCCCCGCCTGGCATGCCGACGTTGCCCAGCAACAGCTGCACCATCGCCGCGCTACGGATGATCTGCGCGCCGATCGAATGCTGCGTCCACCCCAGCGCATACAGGATCGTCATGGTCTTGCCCGGCGCCGAGCATGTCGCGATTTCTTCCCACACCTTCATCATGGCGTCCTGCGGCATGCCACAGGTCATGCTCGCCAATTCCGGGGTGTAGCGGCTGTAGTGCTGCTTCATCAGCTGGAATACACAGCGTGGGTGCTGCAGTGTCGGGTCTACCTTGGCAAAACCGTCCTCGCCCAGCTCGTAACCCCAGCCAGACTTGTCGGCATAGATGCGCTTGCTCTCGTCATAGCCGCTGAACAGGCCATCCTCGAAGCCATAGGTGTCCTTGACGATGAAGGATACGTCAGTGTAGTTGCGCACATACTCGTGCTGGATCTTGTCATTGCTCAGCAGGTAATTGATCAACCCACCCATGAACGCGATGTCGGTGCCGGTACGGATAGGCGCGTAGTAATCGGCCACCGAAGCGGTACGGGTAAACCTTGGGTCGACCACGATCAGCCGCGCCTTGTTGTGCGCTTTGGCCTCGGTCACCCATTTGAAGCCGCACGGGTGCGCTTCTGCTGCGTTGCCACCCATCACCAGGACCAGATTCGCATTAGCGATATCGGACCAGTGGTTGGTCATGGCGCCACGGCCGTACGTCGGGGCAAGACTTGCCACCGTCGGGCCATGTCAGACACGTGCTTGGTTATCGAACCCCAGCATGCCTGTTGCGCGAACGACCTTGTGAGTCAGGTAGCCGGCCTCGCTGGAGGCGGCGGAAGCGGCAAGAAAACCGGTGGTGAGCCAGCGGTTGACCGTCTGCCCCTGGGCGTTTTTCTCAATGAAGTTCGCGTCGCGGTCTTCCTTCATCAAGGTGGCCACGCGATCGAGCGCTTCGTCCCAGCTGACGCGTACCCACTCGTTGCTACCCGGCTTGCGTACTTCTGGGTACTTGAGGCGGCTGGGGCTATGGATGAAGTCGAGCAGACCCGCGCCTTTGGGGCAAAGGGTGCCGCGGTTCACCGGATGGTCGGCGTCACCTTCGATGTGGATGATGTTCTGCTTGACGTTCTTGCCCGCATCGCCCTGGCTGTACAGGATCAAGCCGCAGCCGACCGAGCAGTAGGGGCAGGTGTTACGGGTTTCCTTGGTATGCGCCAGCTTGAAGTGGCGCACTTGCTCGGCGAACGCAGGCGTAGGGGCCATGCCCAGCGCCGCAAGGCTCGAGCCTCCAAGGCCGACGGCGGCGACCTTGAAGAATTGCCGACGGTTGAGATCCATCGTGCACTCCTGATCAGATTTGGGCGCACGGAACATGGCCGGCGCCTCTTGGTAGTCACGGTGACGGCGGTTTGAGGACCGCCAACAGGTAAGACTAGCAAGGAATCGAAAAGGTGCGATGACGTGGATCAATCGGGTGTGATTGAAAATTTTGTAAGACGGGTCTGATGCACTTGTAGAATCAGTAAATGCAAGCCAAAAAAAACCCAGGGGTATGAACCCTGGGTTTCGGTGGGAAACGCTTAACGTTCGATCAGAACGGAATATCGTCGTCAAAGCTGTCGAAGTCAGCCGCCGGTTGTGGCGCTGGCTGCTGCGGCGCCGGGCGCTGTTGCTGCTGCGGGCGCGGAGCCTGCTGACGGGCCGGCTGCTGGTTGTACTGCTGCTGACCACCACCTTGGTTGTAGTTGTTACCGCCACCCTGGTTATACGGATCGCCGCCGCCTTGCTGGTTCTGCGGACGGCCGCCCAGCAGCTGCATGGTGCCGTTGATGTCAACGATGATTTCAGTGGTGTAGCGCTTGATGCCGTCTTTTTCCCACTCACGGGTCTGCAGCTTGCCTTCGATGTAGCACTGCGAACCTTTGCGCAGGTACTCGCCGGCAATCTCGGCAACCTTGCCGAACAGCGACACACGGTGCCATTCAGTACGCTCGACCTTCTGGCCCGACTGTTTGTCGGTCCATTGCTCGCTGGTTGCCAGGCTCAGGTTGGTCACGGCATTACCGTTGGGCAGGTAGCGGACTTCGGGATCCTGGCCACAAGTACCGACCAGAATGACTTTGTTAACCCCACGGGCCATAACGTTCTCCTAGGCTTCGCACGCCGCTGAGGCCGGATTGATCAGGCGCTCCAGGGTCGTGCGGTCCAAAATTTTCGTATCCAGTTTGATATAGACAGCTGACTCTTCCGAGACCACAACAGCGTCGGTCACGCCGGGCACGGCCATCAACCGTGCAGCCAGGCCAGCATCCTTGGTAGCCTCCGGCGACAAGGGCATGCGCAAGCTGGTCACATACGGTGGCTCGTTCATGCTCAAGGCAACGGCCAACCAGATGGCGCACAGTATCGCGCAACCAAGGAACACGGTGTTCAGCCCACCATGCTGGAACAGCCAGCCACCCAGGATGCCCCCTAGTGCAGCACCGAGAAACTGGCTGGTGGAGTACACCCCCATCGCCGTTCCCTTACCACCTGCTGGCGACACCTTGCTGACCAGCGAAGGCAACGAAGCCTCCAGCAGGTTGAATGCGGTGAAGAATACCACGGTGCCGATCACCAGTCCGCGCAAACCGTCAGCCCACTGCCAGAAGAATAGCTCGACCAGCAGCAATACGCTGACGGCCCCGGCCAGCACGCGTTTCATCTTGCGCTTTTTTTCGCCGTAGATGATGAACGGTACCATTGCAAAAAATGAGACGAACAGCGCGGTCAGGTAGACCCACCAATGTTGTTCCTTGGGCAGTCCGCCACGTTCGACGAAGGCCAGGGGCAGCGCCACGAAGCTGGCCATGAGAATGGCATGCAGGATGAAGATGCTCACATCCAGCCGTAGAAGGTCCGGATGACGCAGGGTCGGGCCAATGGCCTGACGGGCAACACCCGATTCGCGATGCTGCAAAATGTTGTGCGTGGCAGGTACTACGAAGGCAATCAACGCGATGCCAACCAAGGCCAAGCCGGCCGTTGCAAGGAACAATCCTGACAAGCCAAAGGCACTTGTCAGCAAAGGCCCGACGACCATTGCCACTGCGAAGGAAAGGCCAATGCTCATCCCGATCATGGCCATCGCCTTGGTGCGGTGCTGTTCCCGGGTCAGATCCGAAAGCAGCGCCATCACCGCTGCCGAAATGGCGCCCGCCCCTTGCAGGATGCGCCCTGCGATAACCCCCCAGATGGAATCGGCCTGGGCTGCCAGGACGCTACCCAGCGCGAACACGATCAAGCCCAGGTAAATGACGGGCCGGCGGCCGATGCGGTCGGAAATCATCCCAAAGGGAATCTGCAACACGGCCTGGGTGAGGCCGTAGGCGCCGATGGCCAGGCCAATCAGCGCGGGCGTGGCGCCGGCCAGGTCCATGCCGTAGGTGGCCAGGACCGGCAAGACCATGAACATGCCCAGCATACGAAAAGCGAAGACCAGAGCCAGACCGCCGGCGGCGCGGGTTTCATTGCCGCTCATGCGCTCGTTGTGGGTGTCGTGCATGGATTAATCTCGTGTGAACCGGCGGCGATTCTATCAGTCCGACAGCTTGACGGCATCTACGCGACGCTTTGCCGCGTACTGGCAGGGCGCCGTATAATTTTTCGTTTATGCCCGCCGAGCGAGGCCGCAGTGGACAAGATCCTGATACGTGGGGCACGTACCCACAACCTGAAGAACATCGACCTGACCCTGCCCCGGGACAAGCTCATCGTCATTACCGGCCTGTCGGGCTCGGGCAAGTCATCCCTGGCCTTCGATACGCTTTACGCCGAGGGCCAGCGTCGTTATGTGGAATCGCTGTCGGCGTATGCCCGCCAGTTCCTGTCGATGATGGAAAAGCCTGATGTCGACACCATCGAAGGGCTGTCACCGGCGATTTCCATCGAACAGAAATCCACCTCGCACAACCCCCGCTCCACCGTTGGCACCATCACCGAGATCTACGACTACTTGCGCCTGCTGTACGCCAGGGTCGGGACACCCCGCTGCCCAGACCATGACATACCGCTGGAGGCGCAAACGGTCAGCCAGATGGTCGACCTGGTGCTGGAGCGCCCGGAAGGTAGCAAGTTGATGCTGCTGGCTCCGGTCATCCGTGAGCGCAAGGGTGAGCACCTGGCGGTGTTCGACGAGCTGCGCGCCCAGGGCTTCGTGCGCGCCCGCGTCAACGGCAAGCTCTACGAACTGGACGAGTTGCCCAAGCTGGACAAGCAGAAAAAGCACAGCATCGATGTAGTAGTCGATCGTTTCAAAGTGCGTGCTGATCTTCAGCAGCGCTTGGCCGAATCGTTCGAAACCGCGTTGAAGCTGGCGGACGGTATCGCGCTGATCGCGCCCATGGACGACGAGAAAGGCGAAGAGACCATTTTTTCGGCCCGCTTTGCCTGCCCTATCTGTGGTCATGCAATCAGCGAACTGGAACCCAAGCTGTTCTCGTTCAACAACCCGGCCGGTGCCTGCCCGACTTGTGATGGCCTGGGCGTTAAGCAGTATTTCGACACCAAACGCCTGGTCAATGCGCAACTCACCCTGGCCGAAGGCGCCATTCGCGGGTGGGATCGCCGTAACGTCTACTACTTCCAGATGCTAGGGTCGCTGGCTGCGCATTACGGCTTCAGCCTGGACGAAGCATTCGGCGAGCTCGCGCCGGAGCATCAGAAGGTGATCCTGCAAGGCAGCGGCAAGCACAGCGTGGATTTCAAGTACCTCAACGACCGGGGTGACATCGTCAAGCGCTCGCACCCGTTCGAAGGGATCATCCCCAACCTGGAACGTCGCTATCGCGAAACCGAGTCCAATACCGTACGCGAGGAACTGGCCAAGTACCTGGGCACCCAACCGTGCCCGGACTGCCGCGGCACGCGGCTGCGGCGCGAGGCGCGTCACGTGTGGGTTGGCGAGAAGACGCTTCCGGCAGTCGCCAACATGCCAATTGGTGACGCCAGTGGCTACTTCAGCGCGCTTACATTGACCGGTCGCCGAGGCGAGATCGCGGCCAAGATTCTCAAGGAGATCTGCGAGCGGCTGCAGTTCCTGGTGAACGTGGGCCTGGATTACCTCACACTGGACCGCAGCGCAGAAACCCTGTCCGGTGGTGAAGCCCAGCGGATTCGCCTCGCCAGCCAGATCGGCGCGGGTCTGGTGGGGGTGATGTACATCTTGGACGAGCCGTCCATCGGCCTTCATCAGCGCGACAACGATCGTCTGCTTGCCACCCTCAATCACCTTCGCGATCTGGGCAATACGGTAATCGTCGTCGAGCATGACGAGGACGCAATCCGCCTGGCGGACTACGTCGTGGACATTGGGCCAGGGGCTGGCGTGCATGGTGGCAAGATCGTCGCTGAGGGCACGCCTCAGGAAGTCATGGACCACCCGGACTCGGTAACCGGCCAGTACCTGTCCGGCCGTAGAAAGATCGTGGTCCCTGCCAAGCGCACCCCGCGCGACAAGAAGCTGCAGCTCAAGCTTAAGGGCGCACGCGGCAACAACCTGCAGAACGTTGACCTGGAAATCCCCATCGGGTTGCTAACCTGCGTGACCGGCGTCTCAGGCTCCGGCAAGTCCACGCTCATCAACAACACCCTGTTCCCCCTTGCGGCCACGGCCCTGAATGGCGCAAGCAGCCTCGAAGCAGCGCCCCATGCCAGCATGGATGGGTTGCAGCACCTGGACAAGGTGGTGGATATCGACCAGAGCCCCATTGGCCGCACTCCCCGCTCCAACCCCGCCACCTACACCGGGATCTTCACGCCGATCCGCGAGCTGTTCTCCGGGGTGCCTGAATCTCGTTCACGCGGGTATGGCCCGGGCCGGTTCTCGTTCAACGTGAAAGGCGGACGTTGCGAGGCGTGCCAGGGCGACGGCCTGATCAAGGTGGAAATGCATTTCCTCCCGGACATCTACGTGCCGTGCGATGTGTGCAAGAGCAAGCGCTACAACCGCGAAACCCTGGAGATCAAGTACAAGGGCAAGAACATTCACGAGGTGCTGGAAATGACCATCGAGGATGCGCGCGAGTTCTTCGATGCGGTGCCTGCGTTGGCACGCAAGCTCCAGACCCTGATGGACGTGGGCCTTTCCTACATCAAGCTCGGTCAATCGGCGACCACGCTTTCTGGGGGCGAAGCACAGCGTGTGAAGCTGTCACGCGAGCTGTCCAAGCGCGATACTGGGAAGACCTTGTATATCCTGGACGAGCCTACTACGGGCCTGCACTTCGCCGATATCCAGCAGCTGCTGGACGTTCTGCACCGGCTTCGTGACCACGGCAACACCGTGGTGGTCATCGAGCACAACTTGGACGTTATCAAGACTGCCGATTGGCTGGTGGACCTTGGACCGGAGGGCGGTTCCAAGGGCGGGCAGATCATCGCGTGTGGCACGCCCGAGGAACTGAGCAAGATGAAACAATCCTACACCGGGCATTACCTCAAGCCTCTGTTGGAGCGAGACCGGGCGTGATGAACGCGAAGGGGCGCCTCGGCGCCCCTTTTTCATCGGCTTGTAGCCCTTGTGCTAGAGCCGACACACGACTCAAGCACACAGCAATCAAGGCATTACATCTGTGATTGCAGATAATTCTGCAGACCGATCGCCTTGATCAAGCCTTGCTGCTTCTCAAGCCAATAGGTGTGATCCTCTTCGGTATCGGCCAGTTGCGCGCGCAGAATGTCACGGCTCACATAATCCTTGTGCAGTTCGCACAATTCGATCCCCTTGCAAAGCGCCGCTCGCACTTTGTATTCCAGCTTTAAATCAGCTTCGATCATTTCAGGCACGGTGGTGCCGACTTCGAGGTCATCGGCCCGCATGTCTGGGGTGCCCTCGAGCATGAGAATGCGGCGCATCAAGGCGTCAGCATGCTGAGCCTCTTCCTCCATCTCATGGTTGATGCGCTCGTAGAGCTTGGTAAGGCCCCAGTCTTCGTACATGCGCGAGTGAATGAAGTACTGGTCACGTGCGGCCAGTTCGCCCTTCAACAGCATGACGAGGTAATTGATGACGTCTGGGTGGCCTTGCATCGCCGGGGTTCTCCATATGGAAGCGTGTATGCCGCATAGTGTGAACCACGTTGTGCGCCTGGTCACTGAAAAACGCGCGACTCGATGCAAAAAATCGGGCAAACGGTAGTGATATTCATTGAAAAACCGCCCAAATGAGGGCGGTTATTCTTATCACTTCGACTTAGGCGATATTCATTCCAAGCGCCTTAGCGACACCCGCCCCGTAAGCGGGATCGGCCTTGAAGAAGTACTGCAATTGACGCTGGATCACATCGTCGGTCACGCCGGCCATTGCCCCGGCGATGTTGCTGACCAGCAGCTCCTGCTGCGCCTGGCTCATCAACCGGAACAGGGCGCCCGCGTGGCTGAAGTAATCAGTGTCCTCGCGATGATCATACCGATCGGCCAAACCGCTAAGCGCAAGCCCGGGCTCTGCATGACGCGGCGATTGCTTGGGAGCATCGGCGTAGCTGTTGGGCTCATAATTGGGTGCCCCTCCGTAGGCACCCATCGCCATCGAACCATCACGCTGGTAGCTATTGACCGCACAGCGGGGCGCGTTCACCGGCAATTGCTGATGGTTGGTGCCTACCCGATAGCGGTGGGCATCGGCATAAGCAAATACCCGGCCTTGCAGCATGCGATCAGGTGACAGCCCCACTCCAGGGACCATATTGCTTGGCCCGAAGGCAGCCTGCTCAACTTCAGCGAAGTAGTTCAGCGGGTTGCGGTTGAGCTCCAGTACGCCTACTTCAATCAGCGGATAATCTTTCTGCGACCAGGTCTTGGTCACATCGAACGGATTCTCGGGGCGGTTCGCAGCCTCAGCTTCACTCATGACCTGGATGCATACAGTCCAGCGTGGGTGGTCGCCACGCTCGATTGCCTCGCACAGGTCGCGCTGGGCGTAGTCCGGATCGGTACCGGCCAAACGCGCAGCTTCAGCGGGCGCCAGATTCTTGATGCCCTGCTGAGTCTTGAAGTGCCATTTGACCCATGTACGCTGACCGTCCGCGCTGATCAAGCTGTAGGTGTGGCTACCGAAGCCGTGCATATGCCGATAGCCGTCAGGAATGCCGCGGTCCGAAAACAAGATCGTGACCTGGTGCAGCGCTTCCGGCGAATGAGACCAGAAGTCCCACATCATCTGGGCACTCTTCAGGTTGGTCTGGGGGTGGCGTTTTTGCGTGTGAATGAAGTCTGGAAACTTCAGTGGATCACGGATGAAAAACACCGGCGTGTTGTTGCCGACGATGTCCCAGTTGCCTTCTTCGGTATAGAACTTGACCGCGAAACCTCGTGGGTCACGCTCTGTATCGGCCGAGCCGCGCTCTCCACCTACAGTGGAGAATCGCAGAAACGTTTCGGTCTGCTTGCCAACCTGCTCGAACAGTTTCGCACGGGTGAGGTGGGTGATGTCGCGCGTCACCGTGAACGTGCCGTAGGCACCAGAGCCTTTGGCATGCACACGTCGTTCGGGGATATTTTCGCGGTTGAAATGCGCGAGCTTCTCGATCAGGTGGAAGTCGTCGAGCAGCAGGGGGCCGCGTGGGCCTGCGGTACGGGAATTCTGGTTATCCGCAACAGGGGCACCGCTGGCGGTAGTAAGCGTTTTGCTCATGAGCTTTCCTCGATCAGTCTCAAATGCCTGTATGTCGGCTTGGGAGAATTATCAGCAGGATCGCGATCAACGACAAATTCATTGAATTACTGAATGCAATAGAGATTGTTAATGGCCTGAACCACAAAAAACCGGGCACTAGGCCCGGTTCTTTGTAGCAGACAAAACGTCTTACTCGGCAGCTTCTACAGCACCACCGACTGGACGATCAACCAGCTCGACGTACGCCATTGGCGCATTGTCGCCAGCGCGGAAACCGCACTTCAGGATGCGCAGGTAGCCGCCCTGACGGGTGGCGTAGCGCTTGCCCAGATCGTTGAACAGTTTACCAACAGCGGACTTCGAACGGGTACGGTCGAAGGCCAGACGACGGTTGGCAACGCTGTCTTCCTTGGCCAGGGTGATCAGCGGCTCGGCAACGCGACGCAGTTCCTTGGCTTTCGGCAGGGTGGTTTTGATCAGCTCGTGCTCGATCAACGACACTGCCATGTTCTGGAACATAGCCTTGCGGTGAGAGCTGGTACGGCTCAGGTGACGTCCACTTTTACGATGACGCATGATTCATTCCTTACCAAACACTACGTTCGGTGATTACGACGATCAGGCGGTCGCCTTGTCGTCTTTCTTAAGACTTGCAGGCGGCCAGTTGTCGAGGCGCATGCCGAGAGACAGACCACGAGAGGCCAGGACGTCCTTGATTTCAGTCAGGGACTTCTTGCCGAGGTTAGGAGTCTTCAACAGCTCCACTTCGGTACGCTGAATCAGGTCGCCGATGTAGTAGATGTTCTCCGCCTTCAGGCAGTTGGCCGAACGTACAGTCAGTTCCAGGTCGTCAACCGGACGTAGCAGGATCGGATCGATCTCGTCTTCCTGCTCGACTACGACAGGCTCACTGTCACCTTTGAGGTCGACGAACGCGGCCAGCTGCTGTTGCAGGATGGTCGCGGCGCGGCGGATAGCCTCTTCAGGATCCAGGGTGCCGTTGGTTTCCAGATCAATGACCAGCTTGTCCAAGTTGGTACGCTGTTCAACACGTGCGTTTTCGACCACATAGGCGATACGACGCACAGGGCTGAACGAAGCGTCCAACTGCAGACGGCCAATGCTACGGCTTTCGTCTTCGTCGGTCTGACGGGAGTCGGCCGGCTCGTAACCGCGACCACGAGCTACAGTGAGCTTCATGTTCAGGGCGCCATTCGACGCCAGGTTCGCGATTACGTGATCGGGGTTGACGATCTCGACATCGTGATCCAGCTGAATATCGGCAGCGGTAACCACCCCCGAACCCTTTTTCGACAAGGTCAGCGTAACTTCGTCACGACCATGCAGTTTGATAGCCAGGCCTTTCAGGTTCAACAGGATTTCAATGACATCTTCCTGTACACCTTCGATCGCGGAGTACTCGTGGAGTACGCCATCGATCTCGGCCTCGACTACTGCACAGCCAGGCATGGAGGACAACAGGATGCGGCGCAGCGCGTTGCCCAGGGTATGGCCGAAGCCACGCTCGAGAGGCTCGAGCGTGATCTTGGCGCGGGTCGGACTGACTACCTGCACATCAATGTGGCGGGGAGTCAGGAACTCATTTACCGAAATCTGCATGGATGCACCTATTTTCTAGCCCTTACTTGGAGTAGAGCTCGACAATCAGGTTTTCGTTGATGTCGGCAGACAGGTCGCTGCGAGCAGGAACGTTCTTGAAAACGCCCGACTTTTTGGCAGCATCCACATCAACCCACTCAACGCGGCCACGCTGGGCACACAGTTCAAGGGCTTGAACAATGCGCAGCTGGTTCAGCGACTTCTCACGAACCGCGACCACGTCACCCGGACGAACTTGGTAGGATGGAATGTTTACAGTCTTACCGTTGACGCTGATCGCTTTGTGCGAAACCAGCTGACGGGACTCGGAACGAGTCGAGCCGAAGCCCATACGGTAAACGACGTTATCCAGACGGCACTCGAGCAGTTGAAGCAGGTTTTCACCGGTTGCGCCTTTTTTCGAGGCAGCAGCTTGGTAGTAACCGCGGAACTGACGCTCCAGAACACCGTAGATACGACGGACTTTTTGTTTCTCGCGCAGCTGGGTACCGTAGTCGGACTGACGGCCACGGCGCTGGCCGTGGATACCTGGGGCTGCTTCGATGTTGCACTTCGATTCCAGAGCGCGAACGCCGCTCTTCAGGAACAGATCGGTGCCTTCACGACGAGACAGTTTGCATTTTGGACCAATGTAACGTGCCATTTATCTGTCTCCTGATTACACGCGACGCTTCTTCGGCGGACGGCACCCGTTATGCGGGATTGGCGTCACGTCGGTGATGCTGGCGATCTTGTAGCCGCAGCTGTTCAATGCACGAACGGCGGACTCACGACCTGGACCTGGACCCTTGACGTTTACGTCGAGGTTCTTCAGACCATATTCCAGCGCAGCTTGACCAGCACGCTCAGCAGCGATCTGAGCTGCGAACGGGGTGGATTTGCGCGAACCACGGAAACCCGAACCACCGGAGGTCGCCCAGGACAAAGCATTGCCCTGACGGTCGGTGATGGTCACGATGGTGTTGTTAAAAGAAGCGTGGATGTGGGCGATGCCATCAACCACTGTCTTTTTGACTTTTTTACGAGGACGAGCAGCAGGTTTTGCCATGTCTATATTCCTGGGCGATTACTTGCGGATCGGCTTACGCGGGCCCTTACGGGTGCGTGCGTTGGTCTTGGTGCGCTGACCGCGAACCGGCAGACCTTTACGATGACGCAGGCCGCGGTAGCAACCCAGGTCCATCAAGCGCTTGATCTTCATGTTTACGTCACGGCGCAGGTCACCTTCAGTGGTGAACTTCGCGACTTCGCCACGCAGGGTTTCGATTTGCTCGTCGCTCAGATCCTTGATCTTAGCGGCTGGATTTACACCAGCATCCACACAGATTTTCTGTGCAGTAGTGCGACCGACACCATAGATGTAGGTCAGCGAGATAACAGTATGCTTGTTATCTGGAATGTTGACGCCTGCAATACGGGCCATTCAGTGGGACTCCAATTGACAGCTACCTACGCCCCGGAAGCCAAGAAATAGGGCGCGAGATAATATCGCTGTAGAAACAAATAATCAACCCAGCAGCACACTAGCTGCTGGGTTTGAAGCGCGAATCACACTCAGCCTTGGCGCTGTTTGTGACGCGGTTCCGCGCTGCAGATCACTCGTACGACGCCTTCGCGACGGATGATCTTGCAGTTGCGGCACAGCTTTTTCACCGATGCACGAACTTTCATTACCGACTCCTCGAACCTTAGGGGCGTATCAGCGCAGCAAACCGCTGCCACCGTAGCCTTTCAGGTTGGCTTTCTTCATCAGGGATTCGTACTGGTGCGAAACGAGGTGCGATTGTACTTGGGACATGAAGTCCATCACAACCACTACCACAATCAGCAACGAGGTCCCGCCAAGGTAGAACGGCACATTTGCTGCCACCACCAGGAACTGGGGCAGAAGGCAGACGGCCATCATGTAAAGAGCACCGAACATGGTCAGACGAGTCAAGACGCCATCAATGTAGCGCGCCGACTGCTCACCAGGACGGATACCCGGAATAAAGGCACCGGACTTCTTCAGGTTTTCCGCTACGTCTTTCGGATTGAACATCAACGCCGTGTAGAAGAAGCAGAAGAAAATGATCCCTGCACTAAACAGCAGAATGTTCAACGGCTGACCAGGAGCGATCGACTGCGAGATGTCCTGCAGCCAGCCCATACCTTCGGACTGACCGAACCAGGCACCCAGCGAAGCCGGGAACAGCAAGATGCTGCTCGCGAAAATGGCCGGGATTACCCCTGCCATGTTCACCTTCAGCGGCAAGTGGCTGGTTTGCGCAGCGAAGACCTTGCGGCCCTGCTGACGCTTGGCGTAATGAACGGCGATACGCCGCTGACCACGTTCAATAAACACCACAAAACCGATGATCGCTACTGCAAGCAAACCGATAGCGACCAGGGCGAAAATGTTGATATCACCCGTACGCGCAGACTCGAAAGACTGCCCGATTGCTCTCGGAAGACCGGCAACGATACCTGCGAAGATCAACATCGAGATACCGTTGCCCACACCGCGCTCGGTGATCTGCTCACCCAGCCACATCATGAACATCGCGCCTGCCACGAAAGTGGAGACGGCAACGACATGGAAGCCGAGGCCTACAGAAAACGCCACGCCCTGGTTGGCCAGGCCAATGGACATGCCAATGGCTTGAACCAGCGCCAGGATAACGGTGCCGTAGCGGGTGTACTGGCTGATCTTGCGACGGCCAGCTTCACCTTCCTTCTTCAACTGCTCCAGTTGCGGGCTGACCGCAGTCATCAGCTGCATGATGATCGATGCCGAAATGTACGGCATGATCCCCAATGCAAAGATGCTCATGCGCTCGAGCGCGCCACCGGAAAACATGTTGAACAAGCTAAGAATGGTCCCCTCATTCTGCCGAAACAGATCCGCCAGACGGTCCGGATTGATGCCGGGAACCGGGATATGTGCACCTATCCGATAGACGATGATCGCCATGAACAGAAAGCGCAGACGAGCCCAGAGTTCCGACATCCCGCCCTTACCGAGCGAAGAGAGAGCACCTTGCTTAGCCATTTATTCCTCGAACTTGCCGCCAGCTGCTTCGATAGCCGCACGCGCACCCTTGGTGGCTGCGATACCCTTGATGGTGACTGCGCGAGTGACTTCGCCAGACAGCATGATTTTCACACGCTGTACGTTCTGGCCGATCACGTTGGCATCCTTCAGGGATTGCACGGAGATCACGTCGCCGTCCACTTTGGCCAACTCGGACAGACGCACTTCTGCGCGGTCCATGGCTTTCAGGGAAACGAAGCCGAACTTCGGCAGACGACGGTGCAGCGGCTGTTGACCGCCTTCGAAGCCCGGAGCGATGGTGCCACCGGAACGGGAGGTCTGACCTTTGTGACCGCGGCCACCAGTCTTACCCAAACCGCTACCGATACCACGGCCCGGACGATGCTTCTCGCGACGGGAACCCGGCGCTGGACTCAGATCATTGAGTTTCATCGATTAACCCTCGACCTTCAGCATGTAGTAAGCCTTGTTGATCATCCCGCGGTTCTCGGGAGTATCCTGGACTTCTACAGTGTGACCGATGCGACGCAGACCCAGGCCTTTAACGCACAGAATGTGGTTAGGCAGACGGCCGGCGGTGCTCTTGATCAGCGTTACTTTAACGGTTGCCATGATCAGAAGATCTCCTCGACGCTCTTGCCGCGCTTGGCAGCAATGGATTCAGGAGATTGCATGGCTTTCAGACCCTTGAAGGTGGCGTAAACCACGTTCACTGGGTTGGTCGAACCGTAGCACTTGGCCAGAACGTTCTGAACGCCAGCAACTTCCAGGACAGCACGCATTGCGCCACCGGCGATGATACCGGTACCTTCCGAGGCAGGCTGCATGTAAACCTTCGAGGCGCCGTGGGCAGCCTTGGTGGCGTACTGCAGGGTGGTGCCCTTCAGGTCAACCTGAATCATGTTGCGGCGAGCAGCTTCCATGGCTTTCTGGATCGCGGCAGGTACTTCGCGCGACTTGCCACGGCCAAAGCCAACACGACCCTTGCCATCACCCACCACGGTCAGCGCGGTGAAGGTGAAGATACGGCCGCCTTTTACGGTTTTGGCAACGCGGTTAACTTGAACCAGCTTCTCGATGTAGCCTTCGTCGCGCTTTTGATCGTTATTTGCCATAACTTAGAACTCCAGCCCGCCTTCACGAGCAGCATCAGCCAGCGCTTTGACGCGGCCATGGTACTTGAAGCCGGAACGGTCAAAGGCAACTTGAGATACACCGGCGGCTTTCGCGCGCTCAGCTACCAGCTTGCCAACCTTAGTGGCCGCGTCGATGTTGCCAGTGGCGCCATCACGCAGGTCTTTGTCCAAGGTCGAGGCGCTTGCCAGAACCTTGCTGCCGTCGGCCGAAATGACCTGGGCGTAGATGTGCTGCGAGGAGCGGAACACGCACAGGCGCACGACTTCGAGTTCGTGCATCTTGAGACGTGCTTTGCGAGCGCGACGCAGTCGAGTAACTTTTTTGTCGGTCATTTGCTAGGCCCTACTTCTTCTTGGCTTCTTTACGACGGACTACTTCGTCCGCGTAACGCACACCTTTGCCTTTGTAAGGCTCTGGCGGACGGAAATCGCGGATTTCAGCGGCCACCTGACCCACCAGCTGCTTATCGATACCCTTGATCAGGATGTCGGTCTGGCTTGGGGTTTCTGCGGTGATACCGGCTGGCAGTTCGTAGTCCACTGGATGCGAGAAGCCCAGAGCCAGGTTCAGGACGGTGCCTTTTGCCTGTGCCTTGTAACCAACACCGACCAGCTGGAGCTTGCGCTCGAAGCCTTGGCTTACGCCTTGGACCATGTTGTTCACCAGAGCGCGGGTAGTACCGGCCATGGCGCGAGCTTGCTGATCACCGTTGCGAGCGACGAAGCGCAGTTCGCCGGACTCTTCGGTAACTTCAACAGACGAGTGAACGTTCAGTTCGAGAGTGCCCTTGGCACCCTTCACCGAAAGCTGCTGGCCGGCGAATTTTACTTCGACGCCTGCTGGCAGCTTAACGGGGTTCTTAGCGACGCGAGACATGCCTATCTCCCCTTAGAACACTGTGCACAGAACTTCGCCGCCGACACCGGCAGCGCGCGCAGCGCGGTCAGTCATCACACCTTTGTTGGTGGAGACGATAGACACGCCCAGGCCGCCACGTACTTTCGGCAGATCTGTGACGGACTTGTACTGGCGCAGGCCTGGACGGCTGGAGCGCTTCAGTTCCTCGATGACCGGACGGCCTTCGAAGTACTTCAGTTCGATCGACAGGGAAGGCTTGGCCTCACCGGTTACCTGGTAACCAGCGATGTAACCTTCATCTTTCAGAACTTTGGCAACCGCGACCTTCAGGGTGGAGGAAGGCATGCTTACGACGGACTTTTCAGCCATCTGGGCATTACGGATGCGAGTTAGCATGTCCGCTAACGGGTCCTGCATACTCATGGGCTAGATGCTCCTGATACAAGAATTATTAGCCTTGCGGCTATCACAACCACCTAAACAGGCAGAGCACGAAGCCCAGGCTCAGGTGAGCCGGTCATTCTAGACACAAGCCAGAAACGAAACAAGCCCCATGTAGGGGCTTGTTCGAGGGAAGAGTCACCGGCGGTCGGAAGATTAACCGCCTACGCCGATGACTCAACCTGCAGCGATTACCAGGAGGCCTTGACCAGACCTGGTACGTCGCCACGCATTGCCGCTTGGCGCAGCATGTTACGGCCCAGGCCGAACTTACGGTATACACCGTGAGGACGACCGGTCAGGCGGCAACGGTTGCGCAGGCGAGCAGCGCTAGCATCGCGCGGCTGCTTCTGCAGAGCGACAACGGCAGCGAAACGCTCTTCAGGAGAGGCGTTCAGATTGACGATGGTCGCTTTCAGCTCAGCGCGCTTTTTAGCGTACTTAGCTACCGTTTGCTGACGCTTCAGCTCACGGTTTTTCATGCTCTTCTTGGCCATTTTCCTACTCCAATCAGTTGCGGAACGGGAACTTGAAAGCACGCAGCAGAGCGCGGCCTTCGTCGTCCGAACGAGCAGTGGTGGTCAGGGTAATGTCCAAACCGCGCAGAGCATCGATCTTGTCGTAGTCGATTTCCGGGAAGATGATCTGCTCTTTCACGCCCATGCTGTAGTTGCCACGACCGTCGAAGGACTTGGCATTCAGGCCGCGGAAGTCGCGAACCCGAGGCAGGGAGATCGCCAGCAGGCGGTCCAGGAATTCGTACATCTTGTCGCTACGCAGGGTCACCTTGACGCCGATCGGCCAGCCTTCACGGACTTTGAAGCCAGCGATGGATTTGCGAGCGAAAGTCACGACCGGCTTTTGACCGGTGATCTTTTCCAGGTCGGCAACAGCGTGCTCGATGACTTTCTTGTCGCCGATCGCTTCGCCCAGACCCATGTTCAGGGTGATTTTGGTAACGCGCGGAACTTCCATCACGTTCGACAGCTTAAGTTCATCCTTAAGCTTAGGAGCGATCTCGTTCCGGTAAATCTCTTTCAGTCGTGCCATGGTCTTCTACCTAGCAGTGTTCAAGCATCAACCGCTTTTTGGGTCGACTTGAAGACACGAATTTTCTTACCGTCTTCTACTTTGAAACCAACGCGGTCAGCCTTGTTGGTTTCACCGTTGAAGATGGCAACGTTGGAAGCGTGCAGAGGCGCTTCTTTTTCGACGATACCGCCCTGAACGCCCGCCATCGGGTTAGGCTTGGTATGACGCTTGACCAGGTTCACACCACCAATGACCAGACGGTCGTCAGCGAGAACCTTCAGCACCTTACCGCGCTTACCTTTGTCTTTGCCGGCGATCACGATGATCTCGTCGTCACGACGAATCTTTTGCATGTCGGATCTCCTTACAGCACTTCAGGGGCGAGCGAGACGATCTTCATGAACTTCTCAGTACGAAGTTCACGGGTCACTGGCCCGAAGATGCGAGTGCCGATCGGCTCTTGCTTGTTGTTCAGCAGAACAGCAGCGTTGCCGTCGAAACGAATGATGGAACCGTCAGCGCGACGAACACCGTGACGGGTGCGCACGACAACAGCAGTCATCACTTGGCCTTTTTTGACCTTACCGCGTGGAATCGCTTCCTTGACGGTAACTTTGATGATGTCACCGATGCCGGCGTAGCGGCGGTGAGAACCGCCGAGCACCTTGATGCACATGACGCGACGAGCGCCGCTGTTATCGGCCACATCGAGCATGGATTGAGTCTGAATCATAAAATTTCTCCGACCCCTAGCCCTTAGACTTCAACAGCGCGTTCGAGGACTTCAACCAGTGCCCAGGACTTGGTCTTGGCCAGCGGACGGGTTTCGGTAATGGAAACCTTGTCGCCGATCTTGCACTGATTGGTTTCGTCGTGCGCGTGCAGCTTAGTCGAACGCTTAACGTATTTACCGTAGATCGGGTGCTTTACGCGACGCTCGATCAGAACGGTGATGGTCTTGTCCATTTTGTCGCTGACGACACGGCCAGTCAGCGTACGGACGGTTTTTTCAGCTTCAGCCATGATCACTTACCTGCCTGCTGGTTGAGCACAGTCTTCACGCGAGCGATGTCACGCTTGACTTGCGAGAGCAGGTGCGACTGCCCCAACTGGCCAGTTGCTTTCTGCATACGCAGATTGAACTGGTCGCGCAGCAAGCCGAGCAGTTGCTCGTTCAGTTGCTGTGCGGATTTTTCACGAAGTTCATTCGCTTTCATCACATCACCGTCCGCTTAACAAAGGAGGTGGCGAGAGGCAGCTTCGCAGCGGCCAGAGCGAAAGCTTCGCGCGCCAGCTCTTCAGAAACACCCTCGATCTCGTACAGGACTTTGCCTGGCTGGATCTGGGCAACCCAGTACTCAACGGAACCCTTACCTTTACCCATACGAACCTCGAGAGGTTTCTTGGAGATCGGCTTGTCCGGGAATACACGGATCCAGATCTTGCCGCCACGTTTTACGTGACGGGTCAGCGCACGACGTGCGGACTCGATCTGGCGAGCGGTGAGGCGACCGCGAGCAACAGCTTTCAGGGCGAACTCGCCGAAGCTGACTTTGCTACCGCGCAGTGCCAGACCACGGTTGTGGCCAGTCATCTGCTTGCGGAATTTTGTACGCTTAGGTTGCAACATTTGGCGTACCCCTTACTTAGCAGCTTTTTTACGAGGCGCTGGTGCTTGTGGTTTCAGTTCTTCTTGGCGACCACCAATAACTTCGCCTTTGAAAATCCAAACCTTCACACCGATCACACCGTAAGTGGTGTGAGCTTCGTAGGTGTTGTAGTCGATATCGGCACGCAGGGTGTGCAGAGGCACACGACCTTCGCGATACCACTCGGTACGAGCAATCTCAGCGCCGCCGAGACGACCGCTCACCTGGATCTTGATGCCCTTGGCACCAATACGCATGGCGTTCTGTACGGCGCGCTTCATGGCGCGACGGAACATAACGCGGCGTTCCAGCTGCTGAGCTACGCTTTGCGCAACCAGCATAGCGTCGAGTTCCGGCTTGCGGATCTCTTCGATGTTGATGTGCACAGGCACACCCATCTGCTTGGTCAGGTCCTGGCGCAGCTTCTCGACATCCTCACCTTTCTTCCCGATAACGATACCTGGACGAGCGGTGTGGATGGTGATGCGTGCAGTTTGAGCCGGACGATGAATATCGATACGGCTTACGGACGCGCTTTTTAGTTTGTCTTGGAGGTACTCACGCGTTTTCAGATCCTTCAACAGGTAATCTGCGTAAGTAGCACCGTCTGCGTACCAGACGGAGGTGTGCTCCTTGACGATTCCCAGGCGAATGCCAGTGGGATGTACTTTCTGACCCATCTGATCGACTCCGTTACTTGTCCGCAACCTTGACAGTGATATGGCAAGACCGCTTGACGATGCGATCAGCACGGCCTTTGGCACGTGGCATGATGCGCTTCAGCGAACGCCCTTCGTTGACGAAGACGGTAGAGACCTTCAGGTCATCAACGTCTGCGCCTTCGTTGTGTTCGGCGTTGGCTACGGCCGACTCGAGGACTTTCTTCATGATTTCAGCGGCTTTTTTGCTGCTGAAGGCCAACAGGTTGAGCGCTTCGCCCACCTTCTTCCCGCGGATCTGGTCGGCGACCAAGCGGGCTTTCTGGGCGGAGATTCGAGCGCCCGACAACTTAGCGGCTACTTCCATTTCCTTACCCCTTAACGCTTGGCTTTCTTGTCAGCCACGTGCCCGCGATAGGTGCGGGTACCGGCGAACTCGCCCAGTTTGTGGCCGACCATGTCTTCGTTCACGAGAACTGGGACATGCTGGCGACCGTTGTGAACCGCGATGGTCAGACCGACCATTTGTGGCAGGATCATCGAGCGACGCGACCAGGTTTTAACTGGTTTGCGATCGTTCTTCTCCACCGCCACTTCGACCTTCTTCAAGAGGTGAAGATCGATAAAAGGACCTTTTTTCAGAGAACGTGGCACTGTCGTATCCCTCTAGTTACTTGCGACGACGGACGATCATGTTGTCGGTACGCTTATTACCACGGGTTTTAGCACCCTTGGTTGGGAAGCCCCATGGCGATACCGGATGACGACCACCGGAGGTACGACCTTCACCACCACCATGCGGGTGGTCAACCGGGTTCATGGCAACACCACGAACGGTTGGGCGAACGCCGCGCCAGCGTTTGGCACCAGCTTTACCCAGCGAACGCAGGCTGTGCTCGGAGTTCGAGACTTCACCCAGGGTCGCACGGCACTCAGCCAGGACTTTACGCATTTCACCAGAGCGCAGACGCAGGGTCACGTAGACACCTTCGCGAGCGATCAGCTGAGCCGAAGCACCAGCGGAACGAGCGATCTGTGCACCTTTACCCGGCTTCAGTTCGATGCCGTGAATGGTGCTACCTACTGGAATGTTGCGCAGCTGCAGGGAGTTACCGGCCTTGATTGGGGCCAGGGCACCTGCGATCAGCTGGTCGCCAGCGCTCACGCCTTTAGGGGCGATAATGTAGCGACGCTCACCGTCTGCGTAGCACAGCAGGGCGATGTGAGCAGTACGGTTTGGATCGTATTCGATACGCTCGACAGTGGCTGGGATGCCATCTTTGTCGTTGCGACGGAAGTCGACCAGACGGTAATGCTGCTTATGACCACCACCTACGTGACGCGTAGTGATGCGGCCATTGTTGTTACGACCACCAGACTTCGATTTTTTCTCGAGCAGCGGTGCGTGAGGAGCGCCTTTATGCAGCTCCTTGTTGACCACCTTGACCACGAAACGGCGGCCAGGGGAAGTCGGTTTGCATTTAACGATTGCCATGATGCACCCCTTCCTTACTCAGCACTGCTGCTGAAATCGAGATCTTGGCCTGGCTGAAGGGAGACGATCGCCTTCTTCCAGTCATTACGCTTGCCCAGACCACGTGCGGTACGCTTGGTTTTACCCAGAACGTTAACGGTCGACACGTTTTCAACTTTTACGTTGAACAGGCCTTCGACAGCTTTCTTGATTTCCAGCTTGGTTGCGTCAGTAGCAACCTTGAATACGAACTGGCCTTTTTTCTCAGCCAGAACGGTAGCCTTCTCGGAGACGTGCGGGCCAAGGAGGACTTTGAATACGCGTTCCTGGTTCATCCCAGCAGCTCCTCGAATTTCTTCACGGCCGAGACAGTGATCAACACTTTCTCGTATGCGATCAGACTGACCGGGTCGGAACCTTGTACGTCACGAACGTCGACGTGCGGCAGGTTACGAGCAGCCAGGTACAGGTTCTGATCAACAGCGTCGGAAACGATCAACACATCGCTCAGACCCATGCCGTTCAGCTTGTTCAGCAGATCTTTGGTTTTCGGCGCTTCAACAGCGAAGTCCTGAACCACGACCAGACGGTCGCTACGCACCAGCTCAGCGAGGATGGAGCGCAGAGCTGCGCGGTACATCTTCTTGTTGAGCTTCTGCGAGTGATCTTGAGGGCGAGCTGCGAAGGTTACACCACCGCCACGCCAGATCGGACCACGAGTGGTACCAGCACGAGCACGGCCAGTACCCTTCTGACGCCATGGGCGCTTACCGCCACCAGCCACGTCGGAACGGGTCTTTTGCTGCTTGGTGCCCTGACGGCCGCCGGCCATGTAGGCCACGACTGCTTGGTGTACCAGCGTCTCGTTGAATTCGCCACCGAAAGTCAGTTCGGAAACTTCGATCGCCTGAGCGTCATTTACATTAAGTTGCATGTCAGTTTCCCCTTAACCGCGAGCCTTGACAGCTGGACGTACAACCACGTCGCCGCCAGTAGCGCCTGGAACGGCACCCTTGACCAGCAGCAGGTTGCGCTCAGCGTCTACGCGAACAACTTCCAGGGACTGAACAGTCACGCGCTCGGCGCCCATGTGACCGGACATCTTCTTGCCCTTGAACACACGACCAGGAGTCTGGCACTGGCCGATGGAACCTGGGACACGGTGCGACACGGAGTTACCGTGGGTGTTGTCCTGGCCACGGAAGTTCCAGCGCTTGATGGTACCGGCGAAGCCTTTACCTTTGGACTGACCAGTAACGTCTACCAGCTGGCCTGCAGTGAAGAGTTCAGCTTTGATCAGATCGCCAGCCTGGAAATCGCCTTCTTCAAGACGGAACTCCCAAACACCGCGACCAGCGGCAACGTTGGCCTTGGCGAAGTGGCCTGCCTGAGCGGCAGTCACACGCGAAGCACGACGCTCGCCGACAGTGACTTGCACTGCACGGTAGCCATCGGTTTCTTCAGTTTTGAACTGGGTGACGCGATTCGGCTCGATCTCAATGACCGTGACCGGAATGGAGACACCTTCTTCGGTGAAAATGCGGGTCATACCGCACTTGCGACCGATTACACCAATAGTCATGTTGTAAACCTCATGAGTGTACGGGGCTTTCACCCGCTATGGCCGCCCATTTCAGAGCGTTACACGACCAGACCGAAGTCTTAGCCGAGGCTGATCTGCACTTCCACACCTGCCGCCAGATCAAGCTTCATCAGCGCATCAACGGTTTTATCCGTTGGCTGGACGATGTCCAGAACGCGCTTATGAGTGCGAATCTCGTACTGATCACGCGCGTCTTTGTTGACGTGCGGGGAGACCAGAACGGTGAAACGCTCTTTGCGGGTAGGCAGTGGAATTGGACCACGCACTTGTGCACCAGTACGTTTCGCGGTTTCCACGATTTCCTGGGTGGATTGGTCGATCAGGCGATGGTCGAAAGCCTTCAACCTGATACGGATTTGCTGATTTTGCATTGGATTTCAGACTCCAGGCTGTTCCCAACGGGCGCACTACGCCCGCTAAAAGGAGGCGTGATTCTATAGACGCCCCCAATTAGTGTCAACCCAATAAAAAAAGCCCCCGCTGAGCGGGGGCCTTTTTCAATCGGTCGAGTGATTACTCGATGATTTTGGCTACGACGCCGGCGCCGACGGTACGACCGCCTTCACGGATAGCGAAGCGCAGACCGTCTTCCATTGCGATGGTCTTGATCAGGGTAACAGTCATCTGAATGTTGTCGCCTGGCATTACCATTTCAACGCCTTCCGGCAGTTCGCAGTTACCGGTCACGTCAGTGGTACGGAAGTAGAACTGAGGACGGTAGCCTTTGAAGAACGGAGTGTGACGACCGCCTTCTTC
>NZ_JBICMI010000003.1:0-693 GCF_043106155.1 Pseudomonas sp. FYR_7 | reverse complement strand
CCGTGCCCTGCACGATGCGCCTGCGATCCTGATGCTGTCGATGCATGACGAGGCGCAGATGGCAGCCCGCGCCCTGAAGGCCGGGGCGGCCGGATACGCGACCAAGGACAGCGACCCGGCATTATTGCTGGCGGCGATACGCCGGGTAGCCGGTGGTGGGCGTTACATCGATCCGGCGCTGGCAGACCGCATGGTGTTCGAAGTGGGCCTGACCGAATCCAGGCCTTTGCACACCTTGCTGTCGGAACGGGAGTTTTCGGTGTTCGAACGCCTGGCCCAGGGCGCCAACGTCAATGACATCGCCCAGCAACTGGCGTTGTCGAGCAAGACCATCAGCACTCACAAGGCGCGCCTGATGCAGAAGCTGAAAGTGAATTCGCTGGCCGAGCTGGTCAAGTATGCGATGGAGCACAAGCTGATCTGATTGCGACATTCACGGCCGCGCCATCGCTGCAGTGATCCGGTGCGTAGATGAAGGCTGCCAGCCTGTATCTTCCGCCGCCCGCAGCGCCGCTGCCTGCATAGGCGCGGTCTTGCGCTCAAGGGCTGGCGGTCAAGCGCCTGGAACTGTGTGGGCCTGTGTTCTGAAAGCGCCATGCTTGTAGGGCGTGCCCTACAACAAATCTTCCATCCGGACGATGGCATTCTCTCTGGGCGCCCGATTTGCGGGGGGATGCGGCTCTTCTACGCTTT
>NZ_JBICMI010000039.1:0-24357 GCF_043106155.1 Pseudomonas sp. FYR_7 | reverse complement strand
TAAGGTGCAGGCATGAGCGAGGCGAAGTCGAACGCTGCCACCGGCGAAACGCTGGTCAGCTTCCGTGGTGTGCAGAAGAGCTACGACGGCGAGTCGCTGATCGTCAAGAACCTCAACCTCGACATCCGCAAGGGCGAGTTCCTCACCCTGCTGGGGCCTTCCGGGTCCGGCAAGACCACCAGCCTGATGATGCTCGCTGGCTTCGAGACCCCCACCGCCGGGGAAATCCAGCTGGCCGGTCGCTCCATCAACAACGTACCCCCGCACAAGCGCGATATCGGCATGGTGTTCCAGAACTACGCCTTGTTCCCGCACATGACCGTGGCCGAGAACCTCGCGTTTCCCCTGACCGTGCGCAACCTGAGCAAGACCGATATCAGCGAGCGGGTCAAACGGGTATTGAACATGGTTCAGCTCGACAGCTTCGCCAAGCGCTACCCGGGCCAATTGTCCGGTGGGCAGCAACAGCGCGTGGCCTTGGCGCGGGCGTTGGTGTTCGAGCCGCAACTGGTGTTGATGGACGAGCCACTGGGCGCGCTGGACAAGCAGCTGCGTGAACACATGCAGATGGAGATCAAGCACATCCACCAGCGCCTGGGCGTGACCGTGGTGTACGTGACCCACGATCAGGGCGAAGCGCTGACCATGTCCGATCGGGTGGCGGTGTTCCACCAGGGGGAGATTCAGCAAATCGCCGATCCACGCACCCTGTATGAAGCACCCAGCAATACGTTCGTCGCCAACTTCATCGGTGAGAACAACCGGCTCAACGGCACCTTGCTCACCCATGACGGTAACCGCTGCCAGGTGCAGTTGGCGCGCGGCGAGCGGGTCGAGGCCTTGGCTGTAAACGTGGGCCGGCCAGGCGAAGCGGTCACCCTGTCGATCCGTCCGGAGCGGGTACGGCTCAATGGCCACAGCGAGCACTGCGCCAACCGCTTTTCCGGCCGCGTGGCCGAGTTCATCTACCTGGGCGACCACGTGCGCGTTCGTCTGGAGGTGTGTGGCAAGGCCGACTTCTTCGTCAAGCAGCCCATCGCCGAACTCGACCCGGCCCTGGCCGTGGGCGATGTGGTGCCACTGGGTTGGGAAGTAGAACACGCCCGTGCACTGGATCCGATCACCGAAGCCCATTGATGGTTTGCAGCACCAACCCTGAACTGTGGAGAGAATAATAAATGCGCAAGCAGTTGAAACTGACCGCCCTGGCCCTTGGGCTGTTCGCCGCTGGCCAGAGCATGGCTGCGGACCTGACCGTGGTGTCGTTCGGCGGCGCCAACAAGGCCGCCCAGGTGAAGGCGTTTTACGAGCCGTGGGAAAAGGCCGGCAAGGGCAAGATCGTCGCCGGTGAGTACAACGGTGAAATGGCCAAGGTCAAGGCCATGGTCGACACCAAGAGTGTCTCCTGGAACCTGGTCGAGGTGGAATCACCCGAACTGGCCCGAGGCTGCGACGAGGGCATGTTCGAAGAGCTCGACCCTGCGCTGTTCGGCAACGAGGCCGACTACGTGCCAGGTGCGATCCAGCCTTGTGGTGTCGGCTTCTTCGTCTGGTCGACGGTGCTGGCCTACAACGCCGACAAGCTCAAGACCGCCCCGAGCAGCTGGGCCGATTTCTGGGACACCGAGAAATTCCCAGGCAAGCGCGGCCTGCGCAAAGGCGCCAAGTACACCCTGGAATTCGCCTTGATGGCCGATGGTGTGGCGCCCAAGGACGTGTACAAGGTGCTGGGTACCAAAGAAGGCGTGGACCGCGCCTTCAAGAAGCTCGACCAGCTCAAACCGAGCATCCAGTGGTGGGAAGCCGGCGCCCAGCCGCCGCAGTACCTGGCCTCGGGCGACGTGGTCATGAGTTCGGCGTACAACGGGCGCATCGCTGCCGTGCAGAAGGAGAGCAACCTGAAGGTGGTGTGGAACGGCGGCATCTATGACTTCGACGCCTGGGCGATTCCCAAGGGCGCCAAGAACAGCGACGAGGCGAAGAAATTCATCGCCTTCAGCGTGCAGCCTGAACAGCAGAAGGTGTATTCCGAAAACATCGCCTATGGCCCGGCCAACAGCAAGGCGGTCGACCTGCTGTCCGAAGAGGTCAAGAAAGACATGCCGACCACGCCTGAGAACATCGCCAATCAGGTGCAGATCGACGTGGCCTTCTGGGCGGACAACAGCGAGCAGCTGGAGCAACGTTTCAACGCCTGGGCGGCGAAGAAGTAAACGTCCAGTGCAAGGGGCCGCGCGGCGGCCCCTCTTTCAGTGTGTATCGTGGAGTTCGCCATGGCCATTGCAGTGCCCCTCAACGAAGGCGCCGGTCCTAATCTCAAACAGCGCCTTAAACACGCCGAGCGGGTCAACCGCTGGAAGGCCCAGGCGCTGATCGCGCCCCTGGCGCTGTTTCTGCTGCTGGTGTTCCTGGTGCCGATCGCAGCCTTGTTGTACAAGAGCGTCGGTAACCCGGAAGTGGTCGCCGGCTTGCCGCGCACGGTCGATATCATCACCCAGTGGGATGGCAAGGGCCTGCCGGGCGAGGACGTCTACAAGGCGTTGAGCCAGGACTTGGCCGAATCGCGCAAGAACCAGACCCTGGGTGACCTGTCCAAGCGCTTGAACATGGAGCTGGCCGGCTACCGCAGCCTGTTGGCCAAGACCGCACGGGCGCTGCCCTTCAAGGCCGAGCCTGTCTCCTACAAGGACGGCTTGCAGGCGCTGGACGAGCGCTGGGGCGACCCCGCCTATTGGCAGGCGATTCGCCGCAATACCAGTACCCTTACACCTTTCTACCTGTTGGCGTCGCTGGACCACCGTATCGACGACCTGGGCGAACTGGCCAAGGCCACGCCGGACCAGGCCATCTACCTGGATATTTTCACCCGCACCCTGTGGATGGGCGTGGTGATCACCGCCATTTGCCTGGTGCTGGCCTATCCGCTGGCTTACCTGCTGGCCAACCTGCCGACACGCCAGAGCAACCTGTTGATGATCCTGGTTCTGCTGCCGTTCTGGACCTCGATCCTGGTAAGGGTGGCCGCGTGGATCGTGCTGCTGCAGTCCGGCGGGTTGATCAACAGTGCGCTGATGGCCATGGGCATCATCGATCAGCCGCTGGAGCTGGTCTTCAACCGCACCGGCGTGTACATCTCGATGGTGCACATCCTGCTGCCCTTCATGATCCTGCCGTTGTACAGCGTGATGAAAGGTATTTCCCCGAGCTACATGCGCGCTGCCATTTCCCTGGGCTGCCATCCGTTCGCCAGCTTCTGGCGAGTGTACTTCCCGCAGACCTATGCCGGGGTAGGTGCCGGGTGCTTGCTGGTATTCATTCTGGCCATCGGCTACTACATCACGCCTGCGTTGCTGGGCAGCCCGAACGACCAGATGGTCAGTTATTTCGTGGCGTTCTACACCAACACCAGCATCAACTGGGGCATGGCCACCGCGCTGGGCGGTCTGCTGCTGCTGGCCACCGTGCTGCTGTACCTGATCTATAGCTGGCTGGTCGGCGCCAGCCGCCTGCGCCTGAGCTGAGGAGCCTTGTCATGCTGAGCCCTTACATGTCGCCCATCGAGCGGGTCTGGTTCTACAGCCTGCGTATTCTCTGTGGCCTGATATTGCTGTTTCTGATCCTGCCGGTGCTGGTGATCGTGCCCCTGTCGTTCAACAGCGGTAGCTTCCTGGTCTACCCGCTGCAAGGCTTCTCGCTGCAGTGGTACCAGGACTTCTTCGGCTCGGCCGAATGGATGCGGGCCTTGAAGAACAGCATCATCGTCGCCCCGGCGGCGACCGTGCTGGCCATGGTCTTCGGAACGCTGGCGGCCATCGGGCTGACCCGCGGTGATTTCCCCGGCAAGTCCCTGGTAATGGCCTTGGTGATATCACCGATGGTGGTGCCGGTGGTGATCATCGGCGTGGCCAGCTACCTGTTCTTCGCGCCCCTGGGCCTTGGCAACAGCTTTACCTCGCTGATTCTGGTGCACGCGGTGTTGGGTGTGCCGTTCGTGATCATCACCGTTTCGGCGACGCTGCAAGGCTTCAACTACAACCTGGTGCGCGCGGCTGCCAGCCTGGGTGCTTCGCCGCTGCTGGCGTTCCGCAAGGTGACTTTGCCGTTGATCGCGCCCGGAGTGATTTCCGGGGCGTTGTTTGCCTTCGCCACATCCTTCGACGAGGTGGTGGTGACCTTGTTTCTGGCCGGACCAGAGCAGGCGACCCTGCCACGGCAGATGTTCAGTGGCATTCGCGAGAACCTGAGCCCGACCATTGCGGCTGCGGCGACCCTGCTGATCGGTTTTTCGGTGGTGCTGCTGCTGACCCTGGAATGGCTACGGGGGCGCAGCGAGAAACTGCGCACCCAGCAGCCGGCCTGACAGCGCTGTCTGTGCTGGCTTGTCAGCCCGTGTGGCGACAGACAAGCCAGCGCCTGTTGCAACCGCTGCTCGACATGCGTTGATACCAATCAGCCTTCACCGCTTTGCCTGAGTTACAATGCGCGCCACCGTGATTCTGCCCAACAGGTGCGCCATGCAGCCCTACGCTATTGCCCCCTCCATTCTTTCCGCCGACTTCGCCCGCCTGGGCCAGGAGGTCGACAATGTCCTGGCCGCAGGCGCCGATATCGTCCACTTCGACGTGATGGACAACCACTACGTCCCCAACCTGACCATCGGTCCCATGGTCTGCAGCGCGCTGCGCAAGTACGGCGTGACCGCGCCGATCGACGTGCACCTGATGGTCAGCCCCGTGGACCGCATCATCGGCGACTTCATCGAGGCCGGCGCTACCTACATCACCTTCCACCCGGAAGCGACCCAGCACATCGACCGTTCGTTGCAACTGATCAAGGACGGCGGCTGCAAGGCCGGCCTGGTGTTCAACCCGGCCACCAGCCTGGACGTCCTGAAATACGTGATGGACAAGGTCGACATGGTGCTGCTGATGAGCGTCAACCCAGGCTTCGGTGGCCAGAAGTTCATTCCGGGCACGCTCGACAAGCTGCGTGAGGCGCGCGCGCTGATCGACGCCAGTGGCCGCGACATTCGTCTGGAAATCGACGGTGGTGTGAACGTGAAGAACATCCGTGAGATCGCCGCCGCCGGTGCCGATACCTTCGTGGCCGGGTCGGCGATCTTCAACGCCCCCGACTACCAGCAGGTCATCGCCCAGATGCGCAGCGAACTGGCACAGGCGCGCCCATGAGCGGCTTCGAGCAGCTGTTCCCAGGAGCGCTGCCCAGGCTGGTGATGTTCGACCTGGATGGCACCTTGGTCGACTCCGTCCCGGACCTGGCCGCAGCGGTGGACCGCATGCTGCTCGAACTCGGCCGACCCGCCGCTGGCCTCGATGCCGTGCGCCAGTGGGTGGGCAATGGCGCGCAGGTGCTGGTACGCCGTGCTCTGGCGGGTGATATCGATCACGCCGGGGTGGACGATGCCCTGGCCGAACAGGCCTTGGCGCTGTTCATGGACGCCTACGCCGAAAGTCACGACCTGACAGTCGTGTACCCAGGCGTGCAGGACACCTTGCGCTGGTTGCGCAAGCGCGGTGTGGAAATGGCCTTGATCACCAACAAGCCGGAGCGCTTCGTGGGGCCTTTGCTGGACCAGATGAAGCTGGGCAGCTATTTCCGCTGGATCATCGGCGGAGACACCCTGGCTCAGAAGAAGCCGGATCCAGCGGCGTTGCTGTTCGTGATGCAGATGGCCGGCGTGACCCCGCAGCAAGCGTTGTTCATCGGCGATTCGCGCAGCGACGTGTTGGCAGCCAAGGCAGCTGGCGTGCAATGCGTCGGGCTGACCTATGGCTACAACCACGGGCGGCCCATCGAAGAGGAATCGCCCAGCCTTGTGATCGATGACCTGCGGGCTTTGTTGCCCGGTTGCGTAGACCCTGCCACTGGGATAACGTTGGCGGACCTTCAAGCCTCAGACCAAAAAGGGTCCAACGTGGCGGTTACCGGCAAATTCTGGATGAAAGTCATCAAGGCCCTGGCCCGATGGCGTTGGCGCGCCTGACGCCTGCCTGCCGGCGTGTGCCGGCCCATCCGTTTGCCCGAACCAATGCTGTTTGCCACGAGGCTACTCATGATCCGCGAAGAATTCCTGCGCCTGGCCGCTGCCGGCTATAACCGCATCCCCCTGGCCTGCGAAACCCTGGCCGACTTCGATACGCCCCTGTCGATCTACCTGAAACTGGCTGACCAGCCCAATTCCTACCTGCTCGAATCGGTGCAGGGCGGCGAGAAATGGGGGCGGTACTCGATGATTGGTCTGCCGTCGCGGACCGTGCTGCGTGTGCATGGCTACCACGTGTCCATCCTGCAGGACGGCGTCGAGGTCGAAAGCCATGACGTCGAGGACCCCCTGGCGTTCGTCGAAACCTTCAAGCAGCGCTACAACGTGGCCGACGTTCCGGGCCTGCCGCGCTTCAACGGTGGACTGGTCGGCTATTTCGGGTATGACTGCGTGCGTTACGTTGAAAAACGTTTGGGCGCGAGCCCCAACCCAGACCCTCTCGGGGTGCCGGACATCCTGCTGATGGTCTCCGATGCCGTGGTGGTGTTCGACAACCTCGCTGGCAAGATGCACGCCATCGTGCTGGTTGACCCTGCCCAGGAACAGGCTTATGAGCAAGGCCAGGCGCGCCTGCAAAGCCTGCTCGAAACGCTGCGCCAACCCATCACGCCACGCCGCGGGCTGGACCTGAGCGGGCCTCAGGCAGCCGAGCCTGCATTCCGGTCGAGCTACACGCGTGACGATTATGAGCATGCCGTCGGTCGTATCAAGGAATACATCCTGGCCGGTGACTGCATGCAGGTGGTGCCGTCGCAGCGCATGTCCATCGACTTCAAGGCAGCACCCATCGACCTCTACCGCGCCTTGCGTTGCTTCAACCCGACGCCGTACATGTATTTCTTCAACTTTGGGGACTTTCATGTCGTCGGCAGCTCGCCCGAAGTGCTGGTGCGGGTCGAGGACAACCTGGTCACGGTGCGACCCATCGCCGGTACACGGCCACGCGGTGCGACGGAGGAGGCCGATCGCGCGCTGGAAGACGATTTGCTGTCGGACGACAAGGAAATTGCAGAGCACCTGATGCTGATCGACCTGGGGCGTAACGACGTCGGCCGCGTATCGTCCACAGGCAGTGTGCGCCTGACCGAGAAGATGGTGATCGAGCGTTATTCCAATGTCATGCACATCGTTTCCAACGTCACCGGCCAGTTGCGCGAAGGGTTGACGGCGATGGATGCACTGCGGGCCATCCTGCCTGCCGGTACGTTGTCCGGGGCGCCCAAGATCCGTGCGATGGAGATCATCGATGAGCTCGAACCGGTCAAGCGCGGGGTTTATGGCGGTGCAGTGGGGTACTTCGCCTGGAACGGCAACATGGATACGGCGATCGCCATCCGTACGGCTGTGATCAAGGATGGAGAGCTGCACGTACAGGCCGGCGGTGGCATCGTTGCCGATTCTGTGCCAGCGCTGGAGTGGGAAGAAACCATCAACAAGCGTCGGGCCATGTTCCGTGCGGTGGCGTTGGCCGAACAGACCACTGCTCGGTAGGTGGCGGTTGCTTGAGGGGTGACGCAGTCCGAGCCCCTGTATGAGCGTAATGCTGTTCACTTAAGATCGTTGGGGCCGTTTCACGGCCCATCGCGGCACGAGGCCGCTCCTACACTGACCTGTAGGAGCGGTCTTGTGCCGCGATGGGCCGCGAAGCGGCTCCGTTGATTTCAGGCTGGCCCTTTGCTAGAAATCCACGCTAACGGCAAGGCTCATACCTTGTTGCTTGAGCTCATCGCTCTTGCGCCAGTTGTAGCCGGCACGCACATTCACCCCTGCCACCACTTCATGGCTGACCCCAAGGCTCGCTCGGGTCAAGTTGCTATGGGGGGTATAGCCGTCGAGCGTGAAATCATTGGCTGGCAAAGCGGTGAAGTTCAGGCGTACGTCCTGCTGGTCATGCTCGAACTCGTGCTCCTGAGCCACCTCGGCAAATACTCGGGTAGCAGGCAATACCTGCACGCTACCCAGCAGGCCCAGGCCCAGCCGTCGTGACGTGCGCTCCTGGTCATCGAACCCCAGCGCCGTCGCGCGACCGCTCCTTTCGTCATAGCCATCGACCTTGACCCTGGCATAGTCAGCGCTCAGGAATGGCGCCAGCTGCCAGCGGGCACTTTCCGGCGCCAGGTTATAGCCCAGTCGGCCAGACACGGCCCATGTTTCGCCCTGGGTATCGCCTTTTTCACTGCGCTCGCTCACCCCCAGCGCGAAGGTGCGTTTCAGATCGTCATAATCCAGGTGCCCGACGGTCAATGCCGCATCTGCCCACCAGCGGTGCTGGCGGTACTGCGCAAAGACACTGGCCAGGTAGCTGTCGAGTGTGTAGTCCGAATCATGGCTGCCCACTTCCAGCTTCTGCCGGTACACGCCGCCAGCCAGCCCCAGCCGCCAGGCATCGTCGACCCGGTAGCTACCGCCGACAGTCAGGTTGTAACCGTGGCCGTCACCGTTGGCGGCGCTGCGTTGCCCGCCGAAGTCCAGGTCTTGCGCACCAGCGGCGATGAAAGGCTGCCACTGACCGACCGCTTGCCAAGGGGCCTGCCATTGGTTGCGCAGTTCATCCTGATGAGCGCTGACGCTGGCGTGGGCCATTTCGGGAAGCAGGGTAAGCTCCCAAGGGGCGGCCAGAACGGAGTAGGCGTAATCGGCGATCAGTTGCTGGCCAGCAATGGTCGGGTGCACGGGGTCGTTGAACAATAGCTTCGTGGGGTCTGGCGTGATGCCGTTGACGCCATACACGGGGTTGCCGACGCAGCTTTCGCCGCTATAGCACGTACCGACCAGGTTCTGGTCGCTGGCCAGTCCGAACTGAGCGGGGTGGGCCAGGGCCTCGCTCAGCAACAGTGGGACATTCAGGGGGATGACCTGAGCGTCGATTTGCCTGAGTTGGCTGACCAGTGCCTGGTTAAAGGCACCGGACAGCAACGACAGGGAATTTTGCTGCGCCGTACCGCTGAAGTTGGGCGTCTGGCCAAGATCAGGCAACAGCCAAACCATGATGTAACGGGCACCACCCTGTTGCAGGGCCTGAGCACTGGCGGCCAGGCGTGCACCGGCAGCCACGGCGTCGGCTGGGCTGTTGACCAAACCCTGCAGGAAGTCGTTGCCGCCGCCTGTCACGTAATAAAGTGCATTGGGATCGGCGCGAAGGCCCGTAGCCAGATAGCCAGGCTTTTCCCGAAGCACCAGGCCCGCGCCTAGGCGCCCCGGTGGGATGACCGTGCTGGAGGTGGTGGTGATGGAGTCCAGGATCTGCTTGGTGGTATAGCCGCCAACCGCCCAGTTGTTGCCATCGGGCAGGCCCAGCGCCGCATTGACCGGCGATGTGGAAGGCCCAAGCGCATTGGCGCCCAGGCCCAGGCGAGCGCCCAGGATCATCGGCGACACAGGTGCATAGCTGCCATCGGCATTGCGGTTGGTGAAGCGAAGGCCTGCGAACTGGCCGGCGTCGCTCAGGCTATCACCGAATACGATCAATGAAGCGTACGGGTCAGCAGATGCAAATGCCTGGCCGCAGGCCAATGCCAGTGAGGCGGCGGTGACGCGCAATAACGGTACGTTGAGCATCGAGAAACATCCTTTTCTTTGTTTTTATCAGGACAACTTCATCGACCTTAGCAAAACGCCGCGCATCGCACCTGATGCCATTCGTTTCCCAGTGTTTACGGGCATATTGCGCCCGCCGCCCCGGTAGGCTACTGTGCCGAGACGTATGAGCGAGACCTACCCTGTGTTGATCGTCAGCAAACTCTTGATGCGCGTTATCAAGGCCCACGCCCGTTGGCGTTGGCGCGCCTGACTTTATCCTCTGCCGGTCCGTCCGGCCCGCCCCTGTTTGCCTTCCTGTCTCAACGTCTTTAGCGGCAAAGTTGCGCCTGCGACAGGTACAGGAAGGTTCGAATCATGAAGTCAGTAGGTTCAAGAGGTTTCATCCGATGTTACTGATGATCGACAATTACGACTCATTCACTTACAACGTCGTCCAGTACCTGGGCGAGTTAGGGGCTGATGTGCGGGTCATTCGCAATGACGAAATGACCATTGCCCAGATCGAAGCCCTCGCGCCGGAGCGCATCGTCGTTTCGCCTGGGCCCTGTACACCGAGCGAAGCCGGTGTGTCTATCGAAGCCATTCTTCATTTCGCCGGTAAACTGCCGATTCTGGGCGTGTGCTTGGGCCATCAGTCCATCGGCCAGGCGTTCGGTGGCGATGTCGTGCGTGCACGCCAGGTGATGCACGGTAAGACGAGCCCCGTCCACCATCGCGACCTTGGCGTATTCAGCGGCCTGAATAATCCGGTGACCGTGACCCGCTACCATTCGCTGGTGATCAAGCGCCAGACGCTGCCGGAGTGCCTGGAAGTGACGGCCTGGACCGCACATGAAGATGGCTCGGTCGACGAGATCATGGGTGTACGGCACAAGACGTTGAATATCGAGGGCGTGCAATTTCACCCCGAGTCGATACTCACCGAGCAGGGCCATGAACTGTTCGCCAATTTCCTCCAGCAGACTGGCGGCCACCGCTAAGGAACGAATATGGATATCAAGAGCGCGCTGGGTCGCATCGTCGGCCATCTGGACCTTTCCACCGATGAAATGCGCGGCGTGATGCGCCAGATCATGACCGGCCAATGCAGTGAAGCGCAGATTGGCGCATTTCTGATGGGCATGCGCATGAAAAGTGAAAGCATCGACGAAATCGTTGGCGCGGTGTCGGTCATGCGGGAGTTGGCTGATAAGGTCGAGCTGAACACCCTTGATGGGGTGGTCGACATCGTGGGTACCGGGGGCGATGGTGCCAATATCTTCAACGTGTCTACCGCATCCGCTTTTGTACTGGCCGCTGCCGGCTGTACCGTCGCCAAACATGGGAACCGGGCGGTGTCCGGCAAAAGTGGCAGCGCAGACCTGCTCGAAGCGGCTGGCATCTACCTGAACCTGACGCCCGTTCAGGTGGCCCGCTGCATCGACAGCCTGGGTATCGGCTTCATGTTCGCCCAGAGTCACCACAGCGCCATGAAACATGCCGCTGGGCCGCGTCGCGATCTAGGGCTCAGGACCTTGTTCAACATGCTTGGCCCGCTTACGAATCCGGCCGGTGTGAAGCATCAGGTGGTTGGGGTGTTCACCCAGGCGCTCTGCCGTCCTCTGGCCGAGGTGCTGCACCGCCTGGGCAGCAAGCATGTGCTGGTGGTGCATTCCAAGGATGGGCTGGACGAATTCAGCCTGGCAGCGCCCACCTTCGTGGCTGAATTGAAAAATGGCGAGATTGCCGAGTACTGGGTTGAACCGGAAGACTTGGGCATGAAGAGCCAGAGCCTTCATGGCCTGGCGGTCGAGGACCCGCAAGCGTCCCTGGCGCTGATTCGTGATGCGCTGGGTCGACGCAAGACCGAGAACGGCCAGAAGGCCGCCGAGATGATCGTGCTCAATGCCGGTGCAGCCCTATATGCCGCAGATCACGCCATGAGCCTGAAGGCCGGCGTTGAGCTTGCCCACGACGTGCTGCACACCGGGTTGGCCTGGGAGAAACTGCAGGAGCTGGGTGCGTTTACGGCCGTATTCAAGGTGGAGAATGAAGCATGAGCGTGCCAACGGTGCTGGAAAAGATCATCGCCCGCAAGTTCGAGGAAGTGGCCGAGCGCAGTGCTCGCGTAAGCCTTGCCGAACTTGAGCAGTTGGCCAAGGCGGCCGACGCGCCCCGTGGTTTCGCCAACGCCATGCTGCGTCAGGCCGAGCGCAAGCAGCCAGCTGTGATCGCTGAAATCAAGAAGGCCTCCCCTAGCAAAGGTGTGATCCGGGAGCATTTCGTCCCTGCAGACATTGCCGTGAGCTACGAGAAGGGCGGCGCAACTTGCCTGTCGGTGTTAACGGATGTCGATTATTTTCAGGGGGCGGACGACTACCTCAAAGAGGCGCGAGCAGCCGTGTCGCTGCCGGTGATCCGCAAGGACTTCATGGTCGACCCTTATCAAATCGTCGAGGCCCGTGCTCTGGGCGCAGATTGCGTGCTGCTGATCGTGTCGGCGCTCGACGATGTGAAAATGGCCGAGCTGGCGGCCACAGCCAAGTCGGTCGGGCTCGATGTGCTGGTGGAGGTGCACGATGGTGCTGAGCTTGAGCGCGCACTCAAGACGCTGGACACGCCATTGGTGGGGGTCAACAACCGTAACCTTCATACCTTCGAAGTGAACCTGGAGGCCACGCTGGACCTGCTGCCACGTATCCCCGCGGATCGGCTCGCCATTACCGAGAGCGGCATCCTCAATCAGGCCGATGTGCAGCTGATGAAGATCAACCGCGTCTATTCATTCCTGGTGGGTGAGGCATTCATGCGGGCTGAGAACCCGGGGCTCGAGCTCCAGCGCTTGTTCTTCCCTGATCAAGTGAAAAAGACCATTCAGCAATTGGACTGAATGAACCAAGCCGGCCATGTCGCCGGCTTTTTCATGGTTGCCATCTGGCTCAGGGGCGCTTTTGCCCTGATGCCTGTCGTGCAGAGGCTGTGACGCTAACGGTAGTGGCCACAGGCTGCGTAACTCAATCGAAGGTGAATCAATGACTGACCAGCCCCTGGCCCTTACCGTCGAGCAAGGGCTGCTTGCCGAACAGGACCTGCTGGCCGCCGTTTGCCGGGGCGAGCGCGATAACGGTGTGTTGTTCTGGCGCCCCACTGACCAGGCGCTGGTGATGCCTCGCAGGATGAGCCGGCTGGAGCACTTTGAAGCGGCGAGTGCGCAATTGGCTGGCGCTGGCTGGCCAGTGCTGCTGCGCGAAACTGGCGGCGAACCTGTACCTCAGTCCCATTCGACGGTAAATATCGCCCTGGTCTATGCGGCCCCGCGCAGTGAGGGTGATCAAGGGCGTATCGAAAAAGCCTACCAGCGCTTGTGCCTGCCACTGTGCGAGGTGCTGCAGGAGTGGGGAGGTGTCGCCTCGGTGGGCGAGATCGAGGGTGCATTCTGCGATGGCCGGTACAACGTCAACCTCAATGGCCGCAAGTTGGTGGGGACCGCCCAGCGCTGGCGCCAGGCCGCCGCAGGCAAAGGCCCAGTGGTGCTGGTGCATGGGGCATTGCTGCTGGATAACGACCGGGAGGCAATGGTAGCTGCCGTCAACCACTTCAATATGTGCTGCAACCTTGAACAGCGATGCCGCGCCGATGCACACATCGCCTTGCATGAGGTAGCACCGACGGCACCGTGGTTCGCACGGCTATCCCAAGCGTACGCGCAGGTGCTGGCTGAGGTGCCCGTCAGCTAGCGCGTGCCATGTACCACCATGGTCTTGCCCTTGACCTGGACCAGGCTGCGTTCTTCCAGGTCCTTCAGGACGCGACCGACCATTTCCCGTGAACAACCGACGATTCGCCCGATTTCCTGGCGGGTGATCTTGATCTGCATGCCGTCTGGATGGGTCATGGCGTCGGGCTGCTTGCACAAGTCGAGCAAGCACCGCGCAACTCGGCCGGTGACATCGAAGAAGGCCAGGTCCCCAACCTTGCGGGTAGTGTCGCGCAGGCGCTGGGCCATCTGGCTGCTGACGGCGTAGAGCATGTCCGGCTCGTGTCGTACCAGTTCGCGGAACTTGTCGTAGCTGATTTCCGCCACTTCGCACTCAGTCTTGGCCCGAACCCAGGCGCTACGATGCTGCTGCGCCTCAACCGGTTCGAACAGCCCTAGCTCACCGAAGAAGTCACCGCTGTTGAGGTAGGCGATGATCATTTCATGGCCATTTTCGTCTTCGATGAGGATGGTGACCGACCCCTTGATGATGAACGACAATGTCTGCGCGCGTTCACCTGCACTGATGATGTTGCTCTTGGCGCTATAGCGCCTGCGTTGGCAGTGCACCAGCAGTTTGTCGATGTTCTTGATCTTTGGGGGTAGGGCAGAGGCCACCATCGCGAAATCCTGTTCTGTGCAGTCCATGGGCGTCCATGGCTGTTGGCTGGAAAAACGCCATTCGATTGGCGCCAGCTTATCAGACACTACAAAATGTTTCGGCATTAAAGCGCCTCCTTACATACTTTTCCCACAGCGGCACAACGACTAAGCTGACACCCTTTTTGCGAATTCAGGAGTTCGGGTGATGAAGGCACGTATCCAGTGGGCCGGTGAGGCAATGTTCCTTGGCGAGTCCGGCAGCGGCCACGTCGTGGTAATGGATGGCCCACCCGAGGCCGGCGGCCGCAACCTGGGCGTCAGGCCGATGGAAATGCTGTTGCTGGGCCTGGGCGGTTGCAGCAGTTTCGATGTGGTCAGCATCCTGAAAAAGTCGCGCCAGGCGGTGGAGAGCTGCGAAGCGTTTCTCGAGGCCGAGCGGGTAGGCGAGGATCCAAAGGTATTTACCAAGATCCACATGAATTTCGTGGTTAAGGGCCGCGGATTGAAAGAGGCCCAGGTCAAGCGTGCCGTCGAGCTTTCGGCCGAAAAATACTGCTCGGCGTCGATCATGCTTGAGCGTGCCGGGGTCGAAATCACCCATGGCTACGAGATCGTGGAACTGGGTTGAGCAGCGGGTGCGAGCTGCGCGGCGCGTGCCGGCGGCGCTTAATGGCGCAGTGCTGGCAGTGTCGCGTATAGCCAGCCTGGTAGTGCGCTTCTGACCGACTGGCTCAACGCCTCCCGGTGTTTTTGGTAAAGCAGGCCCAGCCCTATGACGCCCAGGCCGATCAAGCTGACCAACACCGGGAACAGCAGGGATTGGGCAAATACGTCATACGCCAGGTACCCCAGGTAGGCGGCAACGCCAAGTGCCCCGAACACCATGAAGACGGGCCGGCGCAGCAACACTGCCACCCCCATGAGCACAAGGTTTATCAGGCAGTAGGTGGCTTTCCCCCATTCACTGCCGCTGTCGAGCATCGTCAACCCACCCCAGAAGGCTGCAAGGCCGGCCAGATAGCCCCAGTGGGCATAGTCTTGCCGCGTCCTGCCATCGACTACCAGAAACACCAGCAAGGTCGCCAACCCGAACCACAGAGATACCACTCGGCGTTGTTCCCAACTAAATGGCGCGCCGAATACCCACTCGGTAAGGTCCATCGACATGAACCACAGGGCAACGGCAATGGGCATGACGATAAATGGGTAGGGGACAAGGCGGAGCATCGCCACACCTGCAACAACGGTGGCGGCCTCCATGGCCAGCCAACCGCCCTGTACATGGGTGTAGTACTGGTGGTAATCGGCTCGCACGTCATCGAGCGGCCACCAACCGAGCAACCGCTCCAGCGCGAAGACCGCCAGTGGCACGATACTGACCGCGGCTGCGGCCAGTACGCCGGCCGCAATGGGTTGCTTGCGCTTTTGAAGAATGAGTGCGACCAGGGTCAGCAACCCGATGTAGGCACTGGCCACGGCCAGCAACGCGGTGTCGCCGATGCGTAGCCATGCCTCGTTGAGCAGCCAGCCCATGGCCCCCATGACCAGCAGCGCGCCGAAGTAGAACGCGCTGTGGGCCAGTTGAAGGCTGCCCGTCGCCTCTTGACGCTGGTTGAGAAAGGCTTGCAAGGCCTGGTCCTGGCCTGGCTGGAGAATCCCCGCCTCGACCGCTCGCGCCAGATCCTTGGCATCGAAACGTGTTGTCATGGCGAGCCTTCAGATGCGATAGGTGCTCTTGGTCATGACCTTGGCCAGCAGGCTCATGCCAAAACGCACAGGCGCAGGGAAGCGGTAGCCACCGGCTTGCAGTGCCGTATCGGCGTGCTGTTCTTCGTCGACGCGCATCTGCTCGAGGATGGCTCGGGATTTTTCATCTTCAGTAGGGATCTGTACCAGGTGCTCATCCAGGTGCTTGCAGACTTGGTGCTCCGTCGCTGCCACGAAGCCCAGGCTCACCTTGTCGCTCACCAGCCCGGCAAAAGCGCCGATGCCGAATGACATGCCGTAGAACAGCGGGTTCAGGACGCTGGGGTGGCTGTTGAGTTGACGGATGCGTTGTTCGCACCAGGCCAGATGATCGATTTCCTCTTCCGCAGCGCGCTCCATGGCCTTGCGCACTGACGGCAGTTTGGCCGTCAAGGCCTGGCCTTGATAAAGCGCCTGGGCGCAGACTTCACCGGTGTGGTTTATGCGCATCAGCCCTGCCACGTGACGTGCCTGCCGATCTTCGAGTTCGACGGCGGGCTTGACGATGGCCGGGGACGGACGAGAGGGTTGGCCGCTGAACGGCAGCAAGGTGCGCATGGCAGTGTCGGCCTGCAGCAACAAGCGGTCGAGCGGGGAATAGTGACGTTCGGTAGCCATCGGGCACCTCCGCAAGAATGTGCCCGACAGTCTAACCCAATCGCGCTCGAGTCGCTTGCGGTGGATCAGCCCGGTGGCCAGTTCATCTGGCGTTGGCCGAGCACATGCATGTGAATGTGGTAGACCGTCTGCCCACCTTGTTCATTGCAGTTCATGACCACGCGAAAGCCTTCCTCGCAGCCCAGTTCCCTGGCCAGACGCTGGGCCGTGAACAGAATGTGCCCAGCCAGGCCCTTGTCTTCTTCGGTCAGGTCGTTGAGGGTGCGGATGTGCTTTTTCGGAATGACCAGAAAATGCACCGGGGCCTGGGGGGCGATGTCGTGAAATGCCAGAACCTGGTCATCTTCGTAGATGATCTTCGCCGGGATCTCCCGGTTAATGATCTTGAGGAATAAATCGTCCACAGCACTTGCTCCATGGTGAGGGTCCGGCCCGAGTGTACTCAGGCCGAAGCCGCTCGCCCAGCGACTATTCCATACCGACTGGACAATAACGCCGGTGAATCACACCTGCCAGCTTGCGCACCAACCCGTTCGGCAGCAGGCGCGGGGCGAACGCCAGCCAGCGATTGCGTCGCCCCGGCAGAATCAAGGCGCGGTTGCGGGCGAGCGCGCGAACGGTGTACAGCGCCACTTCCTCGGGGCTGAGGCAGCGGCTTTTGCCTTCGAGCCGGGCGATGTGGCGCCGTGGGGAATGCACCGGCCCCGGGCACAGCACGCAGACCTTGATGCCTGTGGGTTTGAGCTCTTCGCGCAGGGCCTGGGAAAAATTCATCACGTATGCCTTGCTGGCGGCATAGGTGGCCATCCATGGCCCGGGGGCCACGCCGGCCAGCCCGGCAACGTTGAGGATCTGGCCGCCGCCCTGTACCGCCATCAGATTGCCGATGGCATGACACAAGCGGCTCAGTGCCAGCACGTTGACTTCGAGCAGGTCCTGTTCGTCGGCCCATTCATGGGCCAGGAATGGGCCGTAGGTGCGCTGACCGGCGCAGTTGACCAGCAAATCGATGCGCCGCTCGCCTTCTTCCAGCTCGAGGACGAACCCTGACAGCCTAAGCGGTTGGCTCAGATCGCACGCACGCAACAGCACTTCGACGCCGAAACGCTGGGCAAGCTCGATGGCGACCGGCTCCAGGGTTTCACGGTGGCGTGCGACCAGGATCAGGTTGCGCCCGCGCCGTGCCAGGGCCTCCGCCAGGGCCAGGCCCAAGCCGGTGGAAGCGCCGGTGATCATGGCGTAACGGGTCATGCAGGGCTCCTGGGGCCGAAGAGGGCATCTAGTGTACAGCTTGGCGGTGGCGGATGCTGCGTTTTGCTGGGCCGCCCAAGCCTGGGAGTGCGCCGCTGCGTGGGCTGTCAGTGGCGCTTACGACGATCGGCGAGTAGCTTTGCACCGTCCTGGCAGCCCCAGTGCTGGGCACCATTCTCAGAACGGTTTGACCACCACCAGGATAACGACCGCCAGCAGGATCAGAACAGGTACCTCGTTGAACCAGCGATAGTAGACATGGCTGCGGGTGTTGGTGCCGGCGGCGAAGCGTTTGCGCTGGGCCCCGCACACATGGTGGTAGCCGGTCAGCAGAAGCACCAGTGTCAGCTTGGCGTGCAGCCAGCCCTGGCTCAGCCACCCCGGTGTGAGGTAGAGCATCCAGGCGCCGAACACATACGTGGCGATCATCGCCGGGTTCATGATGCCTCGGTACAGCTTGCGTTCCATGGTCACGAACCGGTCCTGGCTGATGCTGTCCTGGCTCTGGGCATGGTAGACGAACAGCCGTGGCAAGTAGAACAGGCCGGCGAACCAGCATACGACGCTGACGATGTGCAGCGCTTTGATCCATAGGTAGAGCATCGGGGCATTCCTTCAGGTATTCACGGTCGTCAGATAGTAGTGCCCAGGCGCCCTCAGGGACACCTGAAGTGTTGTGACAGACGCATCACGCCCCTATCATCGTGCGTTTTCCAGACGGCTCGTTGATAAGGGGCAAGCGTTATGATCAAGGTCGGTATCGTCGGCGGCACGGGTTACACCGGCGTCGAACTGTTGCGTCTGCTGGCTCAGCACCCACAGGCCGAGGTAGCGGTCATCACCTCGCGCTCGGAAGCCGGTGTGGCGGTGGCCGACATGTATCCGAACCTGCGCGGCCATTACGACGGCCTTGCATTCAGCGTGCCTGACAGCAAGACCCTGGGCGCGTGTGATGTGGTGTTTTTTGCCACCCCCCATGGTGTCGCTCATGCCCTGGCGGGCGAACTCCTGGCGGCGGGCACCAAGGTCATCGACCTGTCGGCCGACTTCCGCCTGCAGGACGCAGTGGAGTGGGCCAAGTGGTACGGCCAGCCTCACGGCGCGCCTGATCTGCTCGACGATGCCGTGTACGGTTTGCCCGAGGTCAACCGCGACAAGATCCGCCAGGCGCGCCTGATCGCGGTTCCGGGCTGCTACCCAACCGCCACTCAACTGGGTTTCCTGCCGTTGCTCGAAGCTGGCTTGGCCGACGCATCGCGCTTGATCGCCGACTGCAAGTCCGGTGTCAGCGGTGCCGGACGGGGTGCGGCTGTCGGGTCGCTGTTCTGTGAGGCCGGTGAGAGCATGAAAGCCTACGCGGTCAAGGGGCATCGTCACCTTCCGGAAATCAGCCAGGGCCTGCGTCTAGCTGCGGGCAAGGACATTGGTCTGACCTTCGTCCCTCACCTGACGCCGATGATCCGCGGCATCCATGCCACCTTGTATGCGACTGTCGCCGACACATCGGTCGACCTCCAGACGCTTTACGAGAAGCGCTACGCCAACGAACCCTTCGTGGACGTGATGCCCGCCGGTAGCCACCCCGAAACCCGCAGCGTGCGCGGCGCCAACGTCTGCCGCATTGCTGTTCATCGTCCACAAGGGAGTGATCTGGTCGTGGTGTTGTCGGTCATCGACAACCTGGTCAAAGGCGCTTCCGGGCAGGCCGTGCAGAACATGAACATCGTGTTCGGGCTTGATGAGCGCATGGGGCTGAGCCATGCCGGCCTGTTACCGTAAGCTGACGAGGGCTTACGGCGAGCTGTGCTGATCGCGACCTGCCCGTCGCCTATTGTTGACCGATTTTCTCGGGAAAGCGGATAATGGCCGTCATCGAGTTTTATGACGGCCGTCGGCCGGGAGAATCAACATGAGCGTCGAAACCTTCACCCCTACGGTTTTGGAATTTACCCACGGTGCTGCGCTGAAGGTGAAGAACCTGGTTTCCGAAGAGGGCAATGACCGCCTGAAGCTGCGTGTATTCGTCACCGGTGGCGGTTGCTCGGGTTTCCAGTATGGCTTCACGTTCGATGAGGAAGTGGCCGACGACGATACCATCGTGGAGCGCGAGGGGGTCTCGCTGGTAGTGGACCCGATGAGCTTCCAGTACCTGGCCGGTGCCGAAGTGGATTACCAGGAGGGCCTGGAAGGCTCGCGCTTCATTATCAAGAACCCCAATGCTGCCACCACCTGTGGCTGTGGCTCTTCGTTCTCGATCTGAAGCCTTGCCTTCAAAACGCCGCGCTTAAGCGCGGCGTTTTTCGTTGGGCAGGTCAATGGCTCAGGCCGGATAGATGGCGCCCAGAACACGCAGGCCTTTGGCGGCCGTAACGCTGGGACGGTTGGCAGGGATGCCCTCAAGGCAGCAATGCGCCAGCCAGGCGAACGCCATGGCCTCAACCCAATCAGGGTCTACCCCCTGTTCGGCTGTGCTGGATACCTTCACGCCAGGCAGGCGTGTTGCAAGACGAGCCATCAAGGCGCCATTGTGTGCGCCACCCCCGCATACCAGAAGGGTCCTGGTGCCCTGCTGTGCGGTGTTCAGCGAATCGATGATGCTTTGGGCGCTGACTTCCAGCAGCGTTGCCTGGACGTCCTCGTCGCGGTAGGCAGGCAGCGCAGCGAGATGGCTGTCCAGCCAGCGCAGGTTGAAGACTTCACGGCCTGTACTCTTGGGCCCACTGCCGGCAAAGAATGGGTCGGCCATGAGGGAGGTCAGCAGGGCAGGTTGCACAGCCCCACTCGCCGCCCAGGCGCCGTTGGCATCGTATGCCTGGCCGCGTTTGCGCTCGATCCAGGCGTCCATCAGGACATTGCCCGGTCCGCAATCGAAGCCTCGGACCGGCTTGTCTTCGGCAATCAAGCTGAGGTTGCTGAAGCCGCCCACGTTCAGAATGGCCAGCGGCTGTTCGAGATGGCCGAACAGCGTTTCGTGGAACGCCGGGACGAGCGGCGCGCCCTGACCACCGGCCGCTACGTCACGGCGACGAAAGTCGGCCACGACCGTGATGCCTGACAGTTCAGCCAGGAGCGCCGGGTTGCCGATCTGCACGGTGAAGCCTCGGGCAGGCTCATGGCGAATGGTCTGGCCATGGCTGCCGATAGCGCGAATGTCTTTGGGCTGCAAGGCATGGTGGTCGAGCAAATCCAGTATGCCTCGGGCTGCCAAGGCCGCCCACAGGTTCTCAGCGAGGGCGACCCGCGCTACTTCATCCGGCCCAGAAGTACACAGGTCAAGCAGCGCTTGCCGCAGTTCAGTTGGCATGGGCAGATAATGGGTGGCGAGCAGTTCGATGTGCTCGCCTTGCTCGATCAGGGCGATGTCCAGCCCATCCAGGCTGGTCCCTGACATCACACCTAGGTAAAGGCCCATGGGCTCACCGTTTGTTCATGGCAAGTAGCGTGGCTTTTTCCTGGTCCATGCGTGCGATCAGCGGCTGGCTTTGCTGCAGGAAACGCTGGCGCTCGTTCTTGGCGATCGGATCGGACATCGGCACTTTCTGGCTCAGCGGGTCAACATGCACGCCGTTGACCTGGAACTCGTAGTGCAGGTGGGGACCGGTGGAAAGGCCGGTGGTCCCGATATAGCCGATGATCTGGCCCTGCTTGACCGAGCCCCCGGTCTTGATGCCCTTGGCAAAGCCTTGCATGTGACCGTACAAGGTCTTGTACCGATTGCCGTGCTGGATGATCACCGTATTGCCGTAGCCGCCGCGCCGGCCGGCCAGCTCGATACGGCCATCACCCGCGGCCTTGATGGGCGTGCCTCGCGGTGCTGCATAGTCCACCCCCTTGTGGGCGCGGATCTTGTTGAGAATCGGGTGCTTGCGCCCGGCAGAGAAGCGGGAGCTGATGCGCGCGAAATCCACGGGTGTGCGGATGAAGGCTTTGCGCAGGCTGTTGCCATCGGCCGTGTAGTAGCTGGTGTTGCCTTGCTTGTTGGTATAGCGCACTGCCGTGTAGGTCTTGCCGCGGTTGGTGAAGCGCGCCGAGAGGATATTACCGGTGCCGACCACTTTGCCGTCCATTACCTTCTGCTCATAGACCACGTCGAACTCGTCACCTTGGCGAATATCCTGGGCGAAGTCGATGTCGTAGCCCAGCACCTTGGCCATGTCCATGGTCAGGCTGTGGGACAACCCGGCGCGTTGTGCCGATGCCGAGAGCGAGCTCTTGATGACGCCATGGGCGTAGGCGGTGCGCACTACGGGTTTGCTGATTTCACGGTTGAAGGTGTAGCCCTTGGCCGTCTTGGTCAGGCGAATGGTTTCGAGGCTGCCGACCTTACTGTGCAAGCTGGCCAGCTGGCCTTGCTTGTCCAATTCGAACTGCAGGACCTGGCCATGCTTGAGCTGGCTGAACTGCTTGGCTTGCTTGCTGCTGGCAAGAATGTCGTGGACGGCATTGGCCGGCAGGCCGACCTTGGCGAACAGCGTTGACAAGGTATCTCCGCTTGCGACGGTGACTTCCCGGTGGGCAGGGTCTTTCGCGGGCTGTGCGGCGGCTTCGGCCGGCGGAGTTTGCTGTTCGACTTTCTGGGTGGAGGCAGCCGCCTCATCGATCTGCGCAAACGGCGAGCCTTGCTCACCGGCTGCCTGCACCAGTGGCGCCGCGCGGGATTCGTCTTTCAGCTGCTCGGCTGGGGTTTCCAGCTCGAGGTTGAGGGTGGTTTTCTTGGCTTCCACGTCGCTGGATGGGAACACCAGCAATGCCAGGCTAAGCAGGGCGGCAATGCCGCTGGCGGCCAACAGGTGTGTTTTCGGATAAAGCGGAGGCGCTTTAGGCGGTTCGTTGGTCATGGGTAAGGAGACTTTGAAAAAGGTGAAATGGAATAGATGAATGACATGATGAAGATGAAATAACTGTATAAAATATAACCAAAACCATTTTCACGCAAGGGCGCGTAGACGCTGCGCACACGCCCCCAGGTCACATTCCTTTGCAAAACTTGTATTTGACGGCCGATCTTGTATGGTTGGCTCCCCCTGAATCTGAGCCTTGCGGGTTTGTCTATGAAGTCGGTTGAAGAGCAGCTGGCGCTTATTAAGCGCGGTGCGGAAGAAGTACTGGTGGAGTCCGAGCTGGTTGAAAAACTCAAGCGTGGTCAGCCCTTGCGCATCAAGGCCGGTTTCGACCCTACCGCTCCTGACCTTCATCTCGGTCACACGGTACTGATCAACAAGCTGCGCCAGTTCCAGGAGTTGGGGCATACCGTGGTGTTCCTGATCGGTGACTTCACTGGCATGATCGGCGACCCCAGTGGCAAGAGCGCCACACGCCCGCCATTGACCCGTGAGCAGGTGCTGGACAATGCCGAGACCTATAAGCAGCAGGTCTTCAAGATTCTCGACCCAGCCAGGACCGAGGTCGCGTTCAATTCCACCTGGATGGACACGCTGACACCCGCCGACTTCATCCGTCTGGCATCGCAGTACACGGTTGCCCGTATGCTGGAGCGCGACGATTTCGACAAGCGCTACACCACTAATCAACCCATCGCCATTCATGAATTCCTCTACCCGCTGGTGCAGGGCTATGACTCTGTCGCGCTCAAGGCGGATGTCGAGCTGGGCGGTACCGACCAGAAGTTCAACCTGTTGATGGGGCGTGAACTGCAGCGTGCCTACGGTCAGGAAGCTCAGAGTATCGTGACCATGCCCCTGCTCGAAGGGCTTGATGGCGTCAAGAAGATGTCCAAGTCGCTGGGTAATTATGTCGGCATCCAGGAGGCGCCTGGTGTGATGTACAGCAAGCTGGTGTCGATTCCGGACACCCTGATGTGGCGTTACTTCGAGTTGCTGAGCTTCCGTTCCATGGAGGACATCGATCAGCTTCGCGTGGATGTAGCCAATGGGGCGAACCCGCGGGACATCAAGATCCAGCTGGCGGAGGAGATCGTGGCGCGTTTCCATGGTGAGGAGGCCGCAGCCAACGCTCATCGCGCCGCTGGGAATCGTATGAAGGACGGCGAGTTGCCGGAAGACTTGCCCGAGATCGAAGTGCTTGCCGCCGAGCCGCTGCCCATTGCTGCGGTGCTCAACCGTGCCGGTCTGGTCAAGAACTCGGCGCAGGCGCGGGATCTATTGGGGAGTGGGGCTGTGAAGGTCGATGGCGCCGTAGTTGACCGTGATTTTGTGGTTGCACTGGGCGCGACCCATATCTGCCAGGCAGGTAAGAAGTCGTTCGCACGCGTCACGCTCAAGGCAGAGTAAGGCATTCGCTGCGCCTACTCTCTATAAGCGGGGGGGGGGGCGAAGGGCCTCCCCCCGCTTTGCTTTTGATTTACATGAAATTAAAGGTTGACGCGGTGCCGAATCCCCTTATAATGCGCCCCACTTCCAGCGACATCGGAACGCGAAACTCCTTGAGATTCAATGAGTTAGCTAGTTCGGGTGGTGCTGTAAGGGTTGCGATCGAACAGATCGGCAGCGGTTGAGAAGAAGGTTGACAGCGTGTTGAAACGCTGTAGAATTCGCCTCCCGCTACGAGAGATCGAAGCGAGTCAAGTGTTTGAAGTTGAACGAGTTTCTCGAAATAAACTTCAAAATAAACGCTTGACAGGCAACGAGGAAAGCGTAGAATGCGCGCCTCGGTTGAGACGAAACACTCTCAGCCAAACGCTCTTTAACAAATCGAATCAAGCAATTCGTGTGGGTGCTTGTGAGTACGGACTGATAGTCAAAAAGATTATCAGCATCACAAGTGACCATGCGAGAAATCACATAGTCATTTGAGATTGCTGAGCCAAGTTTAGGGTTTC
>NZ_JBICMI010000038.1:0-1021 GCF_043106155.1 Pseudomonas sp. FYR_7 | reverse complement strand
GCCAGCCATGAACAGCCCCGCCCTCAGCCTGGAAGATCCAACACGCGAGATGGCCGTCTGACCGACCTTTTCGCCTGATTGGTGAACTGTCGGGTTCAGCCCAGCAAATGCAACGATCGAAGCAGGGCTTTTGTACTTCAGCGGGTCGCCCAGCTCGGCAAGCAGCAAGGCTGCCGTGGTGTCGCCCAGACCTTTTATGGATGTGATCAGGTCGCGTCGCCCGCGCAGGTCCGGGTCGTCATTGATGGTCTGTTTGATGGCCTCGCATGTCTTCTTTATCTCATCGGCAATATGCCCAATCACTGCCGTGATCGATGGCTGCACCGCCAGCGGCGCTACCTCCAGGCGGTTCTGCTCCATCTGCTGCATTTCCTTCAAGTCGTCCAGGCGGCGCACCAGCGCCCGCAGCCGTTTTTGAGCCTCTGACTCCGGCGCCCACTGACGCAGCGAATCGCCTTTGTGCTTAGCGTAGGCAGCAATGATCTTGGCATCGGCTTTGTCAGTCTTGACGCGCCGCAGCTCAAGTACGGCGAACTTTGCGATCGAAGCTGGATTGACGACGCAGACCCGATAGTCCCGAGCATGCAGGTATTCGGCCAGCGCTTCGTGATAGACACTGGTGGCCTCCATTACTACCCAGGCACCTGGCTCGGCGTAGGTTTGCAGCCAGGCCTCGAACTGTTGGAACCCGTTTGAATCGTTGGTCAGTCTGGCCTTGGTGCGGACCTTGCCATTGGCAAGCGGGGTGGCAATGTCGAAAGTTCGCTTGGCAATATCAACACCAACAAAGGACATGATCTTCTCCTTCAGCTGATAAGGGGTGGATCATCCAGCACTCGGTTCAACCTTGTGAATGCGTGCTCACGCCGGGGGCGGGCACTAGATACCGTCCGAACTGTTCGAGTGAGGTTGGAAAGCCTGAGCGTATCTACTAATCGGGCTCGAGGCCTTAGGAGCGGCGCTGCTTCAAGGCTTTCCCTCGATGATCAGTCGAGAACTTTGGCCTGCAACGAGACAAAAG
>NZ_JBICMI010000037.1:0-703 GCF_043106155.1 Pseudomonas sp. FYR_7 | reverse complement strand
CCGTGCGGTACAAGCGCTCGCCATTACCCAGAGGGCTTGCCACGAAGCGCTCGGCGGTCAGCGCCGGGCGGCGGTGATACCCACGGGCCAGGCCTACGCCACCCAGGTACAACTCACCGGCTACCCCCGGCACCACCGGTTGCAGGGCCGCGTCCAGCACGTAGGTGTGCAGGTTGGCGATGGGACGCCCGATGGGCACGCTGTCGCTGCCCTCCTTCACGCAGGTCCAGTGGGTGACGTCGATGGCGGCTTCGGTCGGGCCGTACAGGTTGTACAGGCCGGCCTTGGGCAGGCGTGCGAACACCTGGGCCTGGGCATCGAGCGCCAGCGCCTCGCCACTGCACAGGATGCGCCGCAGGCTGTGGCACCCGTCCAGGTCCGGCGATTGCAGAAACACCTGCAGCATCGACGGCACGAAGTGCAGCGTGCTGATGCCGTGCTGCTCGATCAGCGCCACCAACTGCGCCGGGTCGCGGTGCGCGCCGGGCTCGGCCACCACCAGTTGGGCGCCGGTCATCAACGGCCAGAAGAACTCCCACACCGACACGTCGAAGCTGAATGGGGTCTTTTGCAGCACCCGGTCAGCAGCGGTCAGCTCATAGGCCTGCTGCATCCAGTACAGGCGGTTGGCCAGGGCCACGTGGCGGTTGCCGGCGCCCTTGGGCTTGCCGGTGGAGCCGGAGGTGTAGATCACGTAGGCCAG
>NZ_JBICMI010000036.1:0-2398 GCF_043106155.1 Pseudomonas sp. FYR_7 | reverse complement strand
GTACGTGGGCCGGGTCTGCCTGCGGGGCCAGCAGTTCGAGCGTCGCCAGCCCTTCAGGCACCGGCAGGCGCAGGCCTGGCGCATGCAGCAGCAAGGCCATGCGGCTGTCCTCGATCATGTAGGCCAGGCGCTCCTCGGGGTAGTCCGGGTCCAGCGGCAGGTAGGCACCACCGGCCTTGAGGATGGCCAGCAGGCCGATGACCAGCTCCAGCGAACGCTCTGCGGCGATACCTACCAGCACGTCCGGGCCGACGCCACCCTCGATCAACTGCAGGGCCAGGCCATTGGCGGCGTTGTTGAGCTGGCGATAGGTGAGATGACGTGCGCCGAACACTACGGCGCTCGCCTCGGGGCTGCGCTGGGCCTGCTGTTCGATCAGGCGGTGGACACAGTATTCGTCGGGGTAACGCTGCGCGGTCTGGTTCCAGGTGCGCGCAGTGTCCAGCTGCCCTGCGTCCATGAGGGGCAGCTCGGCCACTGGCGCCTGGGGGCTGGCAAGCATGCCACGCAGCAGGGTTTGCCAATGGCTGGCCATGCGCTCAAGGGTGCTGGTTTCGAACAGGTCGGTGGCGAAGGTCCAGGTCGCGCCCAGGCCGTCGGGTGTCTCGAAGGTGTCCAGGGCCAGGTCGAACTGGGCACTGTGGTGTTCGCCGCTCAGGGTCTGGACATCGAGCTGCGGCACCTTGAAGCCATCACCCAGCTGCTGGTCGAGCAGATTGCGGTGGGTGAACATCACCTGGAACAGCGGGTTGTGGCTCAGGCTGCGTGCAGGCTGCAGGGCTTCGACCAGTTGCTCGAACGGCAGGTCCTGATGCTGCTGGGCGCCCAAAGCGGCCTGGCGCACTTGTTCCAACAGCGCCTCTACGGTCAGTTGCCCATCGAAGCGCGCACGCAGGACCTGGGTATTGACGAAGAAGCCGATCAGCCGCTCGGTCTCCAGGCGGTGGCGGTTGGCGACGGGCACGCCGACACGGATGTCGTCCTGGCCGCTGTAACGCTGCAACAGCGCCTGGAACGAGGCCAGCAGCAGCATGAACAGCGTGACGTTGTGCTGTTGCGCCAGCTGTTGCAGGCCTGTGGTCAGCTGCGTGTCCAAGGTCAGCCCCAGGCGGGCACCGCGGTAGCTCTGCACCGCAGGACGCGGGTGATCGGTGGGCAGCTCCAGTACCACCGGCTCATCGCCCAACTGCTCACGCCAGTACATCAGCTGACGCTCGCGCTCACCGGCTGCCAGCCAGTCGCGCTGCCAGTGGGCGTAATCCAGGTACTGGACGGGCAGCGGCGCAAGGTTGGGCTGCGCGCCGCTGGTCAGGCTGGCATAGCTCTGCATCCATTCATCGACCAACACCTGCATCGACCAGCCATCGGAAACGATGTGGTGCTGGACCAGGGTCAGCACATGGTCCTGTGCCCCCAGTTGCAGCACACCGATGCGCAGCAACGGCCCATTGATCAAGTCGAAGGGCTGGGCAGTCTGGACTTGGAGGAAGGCCTGGATCGCTGCGCCCTCCTCTTCTTGGCCCGCAACGGAGTGCACCGGCACAGGCAAACGCCAGTGGGCGTGGATGACCGGACGAACCTGAGCCTGCTCCTGGATGAAGGTGGTACGCAGGCTTTCGTGACGCTGCACCAGCAGGTTGAAGCTGTCTTCCAGCGCCTGCAGGTCCAGCTCGCCACGCAAGCGCAGGGCCATGGGGATGTGATAGGCGCTGCTGTGCGGCTCCAGCTGCCAGAGGAACCACTGCCGCTCCTGGGCGAACGACAGCTGCAGTGGCTGGTTGCGGTCCACCGGGGCAATCGGCGCGACGCGTTGGCCTTGCAGGGGGCTCACGGCCTGGGTGAAGGCATGCAGGGTGCTGTGTTCGAACAGCAGCGCCAGTGGCACCTCCAGGTCCAGTTCCTGGGCAACACGCGAAATCACCTGGGTGGCGAGCAGCGAATGCCCGCCCAGGTCGAAGAAGTGATCGGCCATGCCTACTTGGTCCAGGTGCAACACCTGGCGCCAGATGGCTGCAACGGTGCATTCGAGCTCGGTGCTCGGTGCCTGGAAAGCCTGCCGGGCTTGATCAAGATCAGGCGCAGGCAAGGCCTTGCGGTCCAGCTTGCCGTTGGGGCTCAAGGGCATTGCCGGCAGCCACACCAGGTGCGAAGGCACCATGTAGGCCGGCAAGGTCTCGGCCAGCCGGGCCTTGAGCTGGGCTTGCCAGGCGGCAAGATCAGCAGGCGCGCACGCGTCGGCCACGTAGCCGACCAGGTGCTGGCCTTGGGCATCCTGGCGGGCCACGACCACGGTTTCACTCGCGCCGGCCACCTCCAGCAGGCGCGCCTCGATTTCTCCCAACTCGATGCGCTGGCCACGGATCTTCACCTGGTGGTCCAGGCGGCCGAGGTACTCCAG
>NZ_JBICMI010000035.1:0-77303 GCF_043106155.1 Pseudomonas sp. FYR_7 | reverse complement strand
TCGTGTCTTGCCTAACCGACTTGCTGCTGGGCGTCTCGCTCACGATTCAGATACACATGGTCAGGCAGCTTCCAGCTACGGATTCCTCGAGCCCAGCGCTCTGGATTCCCACGCTGAGCCACCGTGTAGACCTGTTCACGCTGCTTCAGCGCAGCAGCATCCTGCCTCCCATGTCGCTGCGCAGGAGTGACGTATTTAAGCGCGCTATGGCGGTGTTCGTTGTTGTACCAGGCAGCAAACTCCATGACCCATACCCGAGCCTCGTCCAGTGATTCAAACGGCAGGCCTGGCCATCGCGAGCAGTACTTGGCCGTACGGAACAAGGCTTCGGCATAGGCGTTATCGTTGCTGACCCGCGGGCGGCTAAACGATGGCAGCACACCCAGATCACGCAGAGCGGCCAGCATTGTCGCGCCTTTCATGGCGCTGCCATTGTCTGAATGAAGCACCAATGTTTCCGGGCGGATTGCTTCACGCAGACAGGCACGTTCCAGCAAGACGCTGGCATGTTCAGCGCTCTCTGCCTCATGCACCTCATTCATGACCAGCTTGCGGCTGTAGATATCTTTGACCATGTACCAGTAGAAGTAACGGCCTTTGACTGTGCTGGGCAGCCAGGTGATATCCCAGCACCAAACCTGGTTCGGGCCGTCTGCCCTGTGCGTGGTGAGCGGCCTGGCTTGGGGCTTTCTGCCGCGTCCACGCCGATGTGCCTGGCCTGCTGACTTGAGCACTCGATAAAAGGTGGATTCTGAGGCCAAGTAAAGGCCTTCATCTGCCAACTTCGGCACGATTTCATGTGGAGTGAGGCCTGCACAGTCAGGACGATTGGCTGCTGCCAGAACCGCCAGCCGCTCCTGCTCGCTCAGTTTGTTGGCCGGCGTTGGGCGACTCGTTTCAGGCCGCCGGTCTTTAGGTTGGTTGCGCCACCGCTGCAAGGTGCGCTCGGTGATGCCCAGCTCTGTGCAGGCTGCACGCTGACGAGCGCCTGACTCGATAGCCGCATCGATCAACTCAAGGGCAGTGGTGCGATCTGCGGCGCTGGTCATTCGTCCTCGCCCTTGCCCCAGATCGCATTGGCCTTTTTTCGCAGCACCAACAACGCTGCCGTTTCTGCCAAAGCCTTTTCTTTGCGCCGCAGCTCACGCTCCAATTGCTCGATACGCTTGACCGAAGCAATATCTTTGGCGGGTTCCTGCTGGGTAGGCGTATTGGCTTGCTCACACGCTGCACGCCACAACACCAAGTCCGCCGGCACAATGCCTGCGGTACGGCAGTATGCCGAAATCTCTGCCTCGCTCATTGCGGCTGTCTGGAGCACTGCCCTGAACTTGTCAGCGCTGCTCCAGCGCCCGTTGCGCTTACCTGTTCCTGCCATCTGTGCTCCTTGGGTCTTGGCTTCGTTACGCCAAGTCCTGAGTGTGACAGCAGTGATGCCTGTTTGCTTGGCCAGCTCTACGACCGTACGGCTGATCGGTGCCGACATTTGCTCCAGCGCCCAGGCTCTTTCCTCAGCGGTATAGCGTCGTTGCTTCATGAGACAATCCTAGCCCTCCATCTGTTGAACGGGGCGACAACTATCCTGACATGGAGGGTCTTGTCAAAAAGTAAGCAAAAACCGCCTGCTCCTATCATCCGGCCCCTACGCTACGCTCCGGGGTTCCCTCGCTCCGGGCTTGCTCCCGGGAGGACCGCGCTGCAGGCCCCATCCTGGGGCCCAGCGCTTGACAGGCATCCATGCCTGTCACCTCCCTCCGCAAGCCCTGCGCTCGGCCTCCTGAAGTCGCGATCTGCGGCGCCTGGACTACCGCGCGCTTAGAAGCAAAAGCCAAAGCAACTGCAACTGCAACTGCAACTGCAACTGCAACTGCAACTGCAACTGCAACTGCAACTGCAACTGCAACGTTAACTTAGGGTGCGCGCCCTAGTGAGCCCTTGCCAACGGAAATAACCGCTTGAAGTTTGTGGTGGTCTGCTCAGCCAACTGTTCATAACTGACACACCGCAATGAGGCCACATATTCAGCCACTTCCCGTACATATTGGGGCAGGTTGGGTTTACCCCGATAAGGAATAGGCGCCAGATAGGGCGAGTCGGTTTCCACCAAGAGCCGATCCGCCGGCACTTGCCGCGCCACGTCCCTCAACGCCTCGGCATTACGGAATGTGACGATCCCCGAAAGCGAAATGTAATACCCAAGATCCAAAGCCGCCTTGGCCATTTCCCAGTCTTCGGTAAAGCAGTGCAGAACGCCCGCCTGGGACAAGTTCGCCTCACGCAATAGTGCCAAGGTATCGGCACGGGCCGCTCGGGTATGCACGATCACCGGTTTTCCCGTCTGCCGCGAAGCTTCCAGGTGCAAGCGAAATGAGGCCTGCTGCAACTCGGCAGCTTCCGGCTCGTAATGGTAATCCAGGCCGGTTTCACCGATCGCCACCACATGGGGATGAGCCAATTCGGTCAACAGCCAGTCCAAAGCAGGCGCTGCACCCGGCGCCAGGTCCAGCGGGTGAACGCCTACCGAGCAATCCACATCGCTGTATTGCTCGGTCAAGGCCTTGACTGCGCCTGCATTTTCGGCACTGACACCGATGCACAGGAAGTGCCCGACACCACGAGCACGCGCCGCCTGCAAGGCAGCATCGAGCGAACCCCCATGGGCGCTGAGGTCAAGGCGGTCAAGATGGCAATGGGAATCTACAAGCATGGGTACACACACGGATAAGAATTAAAGTCAGCGCCCAGTGGGCAATTGTAGCCAATGGGCCAGCAACGATTCGATCAGCAAAGCACGATTCAGGTTTGCCTTGCCCAGCACTTTCTGACGCTGCTCAAGGATCCAGGCCTGGACCTCGAGGACTTTGGCCGGACGGCTCTTTTGCGCAAGGTATTGCACCACCTTGCGCATGTCGGCCATGCCGAGCTCATCGTCGTCCTCGGTCAACTGGTAGCGCAGGATCAACTGGGCCCAGTCGAAAAACCAATCGAACACTATCAACAACGGCACGGCTGTCCATGCGTCGGCCAACTGGCTGGGCGATTGCTGCTGCTTGAGCAGCTTCTTTACGCCTTCGGTCACCAGGGCGCGCTGTTCATGCACGCCTTGCTGATGAAGACTCAGGGCCAACAGCGGCGAACCGGCAGACAAGGTCAACAGATCGTCGCGCCGGGCCTGATCGGTCTCCGGCAAGGCGCTGGCCAACCAGGCATGGCTCTGGGCCTTGGTCGGCAGTGGACAGGTAACCTGCTGGCACCGGCTCTTGATGGTAGGCAGCAAGCGGCTGGGTTGATGGGTCACCAGCAGCAGCACCGTGTCGCCGGAAGGCTCCTCAAGGCTTTTGAGAAGTGCATTGGACGCGTTGACGTTCATGGATTCGACAGGCTCGATCATGACCACCTTGCGCCCACCCAACTGCGCGGTCTGAGCGACGAAGGCAACCAGTTCGCGGACCTGGTCCACCTTGATCGGCTTGTCCAGCTCTTCAGGTTCAAGCATGAAGTTGTCGGGGTGACTACCGGCCTTGAGCAGGTGGCAGGACTTGCACTGGCCGCAAGCCAGGGTGCCATTAGGGCGCTGGCACAGCAGCCGCGCCATCAGGCGCTCGGCCAGATCATGCTTGCCTATCCCCTTCGGGCCGTGCAGCAGATAGGCATGGGCATGCTGGGCGCGGCCAGCCAGTTGCTCCCACAGTGTCTGCTGCCAAGGGTAGGCGTCAGCCACGGCAGCGCTCCACGATACCTGGCAGCAGCCTGTCCAACGCTTGCTGGACGTCCGCCAGCGGCTGCGATGCATCCAGCAGCGTGTAGCGTTGTGGCGCCGCGGCTGCGCGATCCAGGTAGGCGCGGCGGACCGCTTCGAAAAACGCCTGCCCTTCCTGCTCGAACCGGTCCAGCCGCCCTCGCGCTGCAGCGCGGGCCAGGCCTACTTCGACGGGCAGATCGAATACCAGGGTCAGGTCAGGACGAAGGTCGTCCTGCACGAACTGCTCAAGCGTCGCGATACGCTCGACAGGCAAGCTGCGCCCGCCCCCTTGATAGGCGTAAGTAGCGTCTGTGAACCGGTCACACAGCACCACCGCCCCACCCGCCAACGCCGGGCGGATCACTTGTGCAAGGTGTTGAGCGCGTGCAGCGAACACCAACAAAAGCTCAGTATCGGCGTGCATGACTTCATCGCTCGGCGACAACAACAGCTCACGAATCTTTTCAGCCAAGGGCGTGCCGCCTGGCTCGCGGGTCAGCACCACGTCCAGCCCTTGCTCGCGCAGCCGGGCAGCCAGGTATTCCCGGTTAGTACTTTTGCCCGCGCCTTCGGGGCCTTCCAATGTAATAAACAAGCCGCTCACAAACAGTCCTTATTGGGGGGCGTCGAGCGCCGACGGTTCGGTTGCCCGATCGCTCTCGACCTTGCCCTGTTCAGGCGCAGCGGCTGGAGCAGATGGATCATCCGATGCTCCCGCCTCAGGCACTTGAGATGAACCGGACGGCGCTGCATCGTTCGAGGGTGTCGGCTGAGCGGTGCCAGGGCTTGAACGGTAATCGGCCCGACGCTTGAGCTGAAACTCGCGCACAGCAGAATTGTGGTCGTCCAGGTCATCGGAAAAAACGTGACTACCATCACCGCGCGCAACGAAGTAAAGGCTGGTGCCATCTGCCGGGTTCAATGCCGCATGGATGGCCTCACGCCCGACCATCGCAATAGGCGTTGGCGGCAGCCCCGTCATGGTGTAGGTGTTGTAAGGCGTTGGCTGGCGCAAATCAGCGCGTGTAATGCGGCCGTTGTAGCGCTCGCCCATGCCATAGATGACCGTCGGATCGGTCTGCAGCATCATGCCCAGGCGCAGGCGGCGGACGAATACGCCAGCGATTTGCCCGCGCTCCTGTGGAATACCGGTTTCCTTTTCCACCAGCGAGGCCATGATCAGTGCCTGGTAGGGGTCGCGGTACGGCAGGTCGCGGGCGCGCTCGGCCCACTCACGGGCCAGCACCTCTTCCAGGCGCATGTAGGCTTGCTGCAACAGTTCCACATCGCTCATGCCGCGCACGAAGCGATAGGTGTCCGGAAAGAAACGGCCTTCCGGGAAAACGCCAGCGTGCCCCAGCTTTTCCATGACTTCGGCATCAGAGAGGCCATCAAGGGTCTGCTTGATCTTTTCGTGCTTGGCCACGGCCGCGCGCACTTGGCGAAACGTCCAGCCTTCGACCAGGGTCAGGTTGTATTGCACCACGTCGGCCCGCTGCCAGGCGTCGAAAAGCTGTTTCACGGTCATGCCGGGCGTCAGGCGATACTCGCCCGTATGCAGTGGCACCCCGGCCATGTTGAAGCGCCAGTACAACCTGAGCCATAGCGCGTCGCCCAACAGCCCCTCTTGTTGCATGCGGTAGAACATGCGATTGGGCGTAGCGCCATTGGGCACATCCAGCAGGCGTTCCTGTGCCACATGCACAGGCTGATCCAGCACCGAATGGACCTTCCAGGCCGACCAGCCAAGGGCCAGGCCCATGACGATCAGGCACATTTCCAGCAGCAGCAGGAATTTACGTCTCACGAATTCAGGTTTCCAGTAACGTACGGGCAATGGCCTGCAACGTACGGGTGAGCGGGCCAGGCCGCCAGTTTAGCGCGCCTGCGGCGCGGACGGGCCAGATGCCGTAGACACTATTGCAAACGAATACTTCATCAGCTTGTGCGAGCTCATCGAACGCCAGGTCACGCACTTGCACCGGGATGTTCATCATCTTCGCCCGCGCCAGCAGTGCGGCGCGCATCACGCCTGCCACCCCGCAACGATCAAGCCTGGCAGTAAGAAGCGTGCCTTGCTTAACCAGAAACAGGTTGCTGTAGACACCTTCGATCAGCCTGCCCTGCCCGTCACGCATCAGGCCTTCGGCATGTTCGCCATCCTGCCATTCGGAACGTGCCAGCACCTGCTCGAGGCGGTTGAGGTGTTTGAGCCCTGCCAGCAAGGGTTGTTCCCCAAGCCGGGTCTGGCACATGAACAGGCGCACGCCCACGTCGGCGTGTTCGGCTGGGTAGCTGGGCAACGGGCTGGCTTGCAGGATACGCCGCGCCGCGACACCGGCCGCGGGTGCGTATCCGCGCTGGCTGTCGCCGCGGGTCAGGATCAGCTTGGCCACGCCCTCACCCAGCTGAGCGGCATAGCGCCTTACCTCATCGGCCACCAGGGCCACGTCAGTGGCGATGGACAGGCGCTGACAGCCCAGTGCCAGACGCGCCATGTGCTCATCCAGCAGCAAGGGCCGCCCATGGCGTACAGCGAACGTCTCGAACAGACCATCCCCGTAGGCCAACCCGCGGTTGTGCAGGTTGATCGCAGCCGCAGGCGTGCCATCGACCCAGCTTTGCATCACTCGGCGAACCGGCGGAACACCAGGGAGCCGTTGGTGCCACCAAAGCCGAACGAATTGGACAGCACGACATCGATTGGCATGCTGCGGGCCTGGTGCGGCACGAAGTCCAGGTCACAGCCTTCGTCTGGCTCATCCAGGTTTATGGTCGGCGGCGCCATCTGGCTGTTGATCGCCAATACGCTAAAGATCGCCTCCACCGCACCGGCAGCCCCCAGCAGGTGCCCGGTCATCGACTTGGTGGAGCTGACGGCCAGCTTATAGGCATGCTCGCCGAACACGCGCTTGATGGCTGCCACTTCGGCCAGGTCTCCAGCCGGTGTCGAGGTGCCGTGGGCGTTGATGTAGCTGACTTCCTGAGGCTGCACGCCGGCATCGCGCAGGGCATTGACCATGCAACGGGCTGCACCTTCACCCGATTCGGGCGGCGACGTCATGTGATAGGCATCGCCGCTCATGCCAAACCCTACGAGCTCGGCGTAGATCGTTGCACCCCGCGCCTTGGCGTGCTCGAGCTCTTCGAGCACCAATGCACCGGCCCCGTCGGACAGGACGAAGCCGTCACGGCCTTTGTCCCAGGGACGACTGGCCCGCGCAGGCTCATCGTTGCGGGTAGAAAGCGCGCGCGATGCGCCAAACCCGCCCATGCCCAGCCCACAGGCGGCCATTTCAGCGCCGCCGGCGATCATGACATCGGCCTCACCGTGCGCAATATTGCGCGCAGCCATGCCGATGCAATGGGTACCGGTGGTACAGGCTGTGGCGATGGCGTAGTTCGGCCCTTGCAGACCCAGATGGATCGACAGGAAGCCGGAGATCATGTTGATGATCGAGCCAGGGACGAAGAACGGCGAGATACGCCGAGGGCCTGCGTCGTGCAATGTACGGCTGGTCTGCTCGATATTGGTCAGGCCACCGATGCCCGAGCCCATGGCCACGCCGATGCGCTCACGGTTGGCGTCGGTCACTTCCAGGCCAGCGTTGCGCACTGCCTGAAAACCGGCTGCCAAGCCGTACTGAATGAACAGGTCCAGCTTGCGAGCCTCTTTGGCCGACAAGTATTGTTCAACCTCGAAGCCCTTCACCGAGCCACCAAAACGGGTGGAGTAGGCAGAAAGATCCGTATGCTCGATCGGACCGATGCCACTGCGGCCAGCCAGAATGCCCTGCCACGTGCTCGGTACATCCGTACCCAGTGGCGACAGCATGCCCATACCGGTGACCACGACGCGTCTACGCGACACAGTACTCTCCTTTTCTAATGACAGAGTTTCTTGCCATTGCATCCAGTTGGACGGAATGAAATGGCAACAAGCTCTTGATGCGGGGCTTGGCAGCCGACACGGCGACAGCCGAAGCTTGCAAAGAAAAAACCGCACGCCAGTCAAGGCAGTGCGGTTTTTCCCGACAAGAAGCGTCGACTACAGCGTCTTAGGCCTGGTGGCTGTTGACGTATTCGATGGCAGCTTGAACGGTAGTGATCTTCTCGGCTTCTTCGTCAGGAATCTCGGTCTCGAATTCCTCTTCCAGAGCCATCACCAGCTCAACGGTGTCAAGCGAATCGGCACCCAGGTCATCGACGAAGGACTTCTCGTTGGTCACTTCTTCTTCCTTGACGCCCAGTTGCTCGGCGACGATTTTCTTGACGCGTTCTTCGATGGTGCTCATACCTAGTTTTCACTCCTAATGGATATATGTCAGGCAGCTGGCCGGTGGCTAATTTTATAGAAGAACGTTCGCTTTTCAAGCTCAACGCGCCTTCAGCCTAGTCCCACGACCAGCCGCCTGGAATCTGATTGCAGCTTTATAACGGATTTTAGGCTCGCAGTATGACTCTTTTTTTACGAAATCCGTCACATTGACCGGCGATATTACATGTACATCCCGCCGTTGACGGGCACGGTTGCGCCCGTCACGTACGCTGCACCGTCAGAGGCCAGGAACGAAACCACCTTGGCGATTTCATCTGCCTGACCCAGGCGGCCCAGCGGAATCTGGGTCTGCAGGGCTTCGCGCTGCGCTTCTGGCAGCTCGCGGGTCATGTCGGTATCGATGAAGCCCGGCGTGACCGAGTTGACGGTGATACCGCGCGAGCCCACTTCACGCGCCAGGGCGCGACTGAAGCCTTCGAGACCGGCCTTGGCCGCCGCATAGTTGGCCTGGCCAGCGTTACCCATGGCGCCGACCACCGAGCCGATGCTGATGATACGACCCCAGCGCGCCTTGGTCATGCCGCGCAACACGCCCTTGGACAGACGGTAGAGACTATTAAGGTTGGTATCGATGACATCGAACCACTCGTCGTCCTTCATGCGCAGCATCAGGTTGTCACGCGTGATACCCGCATTGTTCACCAGAATGGTCGGCGCACCGAACTGCTCGCCAATGGCCGACAGTACCGAATCAACCGATTCGGCGCTGGTCACGTTCAGCTCCATGCCGGTACCGGCAATGCCATGCTCCTTCAGGGTCGCGGCGATACGCTCGGCACCGGAGGCCGAGGTCGCAGTACCGATGACGGTGGCGCCTTGGCGACCCAGTTCCAGGGCGATGGCCTGGCCAATGCCACGGCTGGCGCCAGTGACCAGTGCAACTTTACCTTGCAGGCTCATGCAAGCTTCTCCAAATCAGGCCAGTGCCGCACGCGTGGCGGCAACGGCGTCAGGGGTGTTGAGGTTGTAGGTGGTTACGCCATCGGCGCAGCGCTTGTTGAGGCCAGCCAGGACCTTGCCCGGACCGCACTCGACCAGGTTGACCGCACCGGTGGCAGCCAGCGCCTGGACGCACTCGACCCAGCGCACGGGCTGGTACAGCTGAGCCAGCAGATCACGCTTGAGCGCATCCAGATCGGGTGCGATGGCGGCTGTCACGTTCTGCACAACCGGAATCTGTGGCGCCTGCCAATCGATGGTATTGATCGCGGCGGCAAATCGTTCGGCCGCAGGCTTCATCAGCGCGCAGTGCGACGGTACGCTGACTGCCAGCGGCAAGGCGCGCTTGGCGCCCTTTGCCTTGCACAGCTCCATGGCCCGGTCCACTGCGGCTTTGTTACCGGCAATCACCACTTGGCCCGGCGAATTGAAATTGACCGCGCTGACGACCTCGTCTTCAGCCGCTTCGGTGCAGATCTGCACCACGACGGCGTCGTCCAGCCCCAGGATTGCGGCCATGGCACCGTGCCCGGCAGGCACGGCTTCCTGCATCAGTTGGCCGCGGCGCTCGACCAGGCGAACGGCGTCCTTGAGGCTGATGCTGCCCGCTGCGACCAAGGCACTGTACTCGCCCAGGCTATGACCCGAGACGAATGCAGGCTTGGCGCCGCCCTCCTCGAGCCAAAGGCGCCACAGCGCAATGGAGGCTGTCAGAATGGCTGGCTGGGTCTTATCAGTCTGATCGAGTTGCTCTTGCGGACCTTCCTGAACCAGTTTCCAGAGGTCGTAACCCAGCGCCTCGGAAGCTTCCTTGAAGGTCTCGATGATCACCGGCTTCTCGGCGCCGAGTTCTGCGAGCATGCCCAGCGACTGGGAACCTTGACCTGGAAAGACGAATGCGAGAGATGCAGACATTGAACAAGCCCTTATGATCTTGTCGTCGGATAGAGGCGCCTGGCGCATGCCAGGCGCGGAATCTGAACATTTGGATGAAGACCGAAACCCTGCGGTCACATTTAAGCATTTCGTCGGCAAGACCGCTAAGCGCGGGCTCGCATCACATTACTTGAGTAAATCCTCCAGGCGACCATGAAGGCGCCCGGGCAAATTCTCCTGAATTTCGATCAGGGCGCGCTGGATCGCACTCTGAAACCCCTCAACGCCTGCCGCGCCGTGGCTTTTGACGACGATGCCCTGCAACCCCAGAAAGCTGGCACCGTTGTGACGCGCCGGGGCCAGATCGGCCTGCACGCGTTTAAGCAGCGGCATGGCCACAGCGCCCGCCAGGCGCGACAACAGGCCGCGCCTGAAGGTCTGCTCGATACGCTGCGCAACCATGGTGGCCAACCCTTCGCTGGACTTGAGCAGGATATTGCCAACGAAGCCGTCGCAGACCACCACGTCCGCGGCCCCTCTGTACAAGCCGTCACCTTCGATGAAGCCGACGTAATTGAGGCCGCGAGCCCCTTGCAACAGGTTCGCCGCCAGCCTGACTTGCTGGTTACCCTTTATGTCTTCGGTACCTACGTTCAGCAGTGCCACTCGGGGGCGCTGCACGCCCAGCGCCTGCGCCGCCACCGACCCCATGACCGCAAACTGGTAAAGCTGCTCGGCCGTGCAGTCGACATTGGCGCCAAGGTCAAGCAACTGGCAGTAGCCGGTGCGTGTCGGGATGGCAGCCACCATGGCTGGACGATCAATGCCTGGCAGGGTCTTGAGCACGGCGCGAGACAGCGCCATCAGGGCCCCGGTATTACCGGCGCTGACACAGGCCTGGGCCTTGCCGTCACGCACCAATTCCAAGGCAACACGCATGGATGAATCGGGTTTGCCGCGCAATGCCTGTGAAGGCCGCTCGTCCATACCGATCACTTCTGCGGCACCGAGAATCTGCAGGCGCGCGCGATCGGCAGCTGAAAAGCCGCTGACAAGATCTTCCAGGAGGGAGGATTGACCGACGAGGGTCAGGTGAAGCGAGGGGGTAGCCGACAGGCAGGCGATGCTAGCCTGGACAATGCTGCGGGGACCGAAGTCCCCGCCCATTGCGTCGATCGCGATGATCTGAGCGGACAAGGATTACTCGTCAGCGCCCTTATCGATCACTTTGCGACCACGGTATACGCCTTCTGGCGAAACGTGGTGGCGCAGGTGCACTTCGCCGGTGGACTTCTCTACCGACAGCGCGTTTTCCGACAGGGCATCGTGCGAACGACGCATGTCACGGGCAGAGCGGGATTTTTTGTTCTGCTGAACAGCCATAATTGATTAACTCCTAAACGTTTGGGTCACGCTTTAACTGCGCCAAAACACTGAACGGGTTGGACCGCGATACCTCGTCCTTGCTCGAGTCGGGCTCGTCTGCGCCCGCCGGCTGCTGGCATTCTTCCGGATGATGAGCAGGCACGATGGGCAAGGCGAGCAACAGCTCTTCCTCGATCAGCGCCTGCAGATCCAAAGGATCTTCGCCCAGTTCCAGCACGTCATAGCCTTTCGGCAACGACTGGGTATTCGCACCCTCCTTCACCACGGCGTAGGTACACTCGCTGTGGATCGGCAGGGTGACCAGCTCAAGACAACGCTGGCAAACCATCTTGACCTCGACATCCAGCTCGCTGTGGATAACCACAGTGTGCTGTTCGTCTCGTTCAAAATCGAACTTCGCCTGCACCATACCGACATCGTCGGAAAGCGGGTCGCAGAGTCTTTCCAAATCAGCGAGTGGTAGCGAACCGCCAAGGGTTACGCCACGATCAGCCAATTTGCGCGGGTCAACGTGAGGTGGAATCGGGTCATTCAACATAGGCGCAGCATTCTAGGGATGCCCCCCGTCCCTGTCAAAGGAATTTGGTGGCATCGTGCGTGATAGGATGGGTTCAACCGAATCAGGAGCTTACCATGCTTGCACTGTTACTGGCTTCCAGTTCCCTTTATCGTCGCGAGCTACTCGCGCGCTTGCAGCTTCCGTTTACCTGGGCAAGCCCTGACATAGACGAAACGCGCCAGCCAGCAGAGCCTGCAATCGACCTGGTCCGGCGCCTGGCCATGCAAAAAGCCCAAGCCCTTGCAGGCAGCCACCCGAACCACTTGATCATCGGCTCGGACCAGGTCGCAGTGCTAGGCGAGCACATTCTGGGCAAACCCCACACGGTCGAGCGAGCCTGCGAACAGTTGCTCGCCTGCAGCGGCCAACAGGTGACGTTTCTTACCGCAGTGGCGCTGCTCAACAGCGCCACCGGGCAGTGCCAGGTGGACTGCGTGCCGTTTACCGTGAAGCTGCGGGTGCTGGACCGTGAACGCATCGAGCGCTACGTGGCAGCGGAAATGCCCCTCGACTGCGCCGGAAGCTTCAAGGCCGAAGGGCTTGGCGTGAGCCTGTTCGAAAGCACCGAGGGGCGCGATGCGACCAGCCTGGTGGGGCTCCCACTGATACGGCTCGTCGACATGCTGGCCTTGGAAGGGGTGCGCGTCCCGTAGCCAGACCAGGGGGCGTGCACCGCCCCCACAAAGGCGACTGGCCTTAGCGCAGTTGCGGGCCCTGGAAACCCATCCACATGGCCAAGCGCTCTGCCACGCTGGCACCCATGCGCTTGGAGAAACGGTCAAAGGGCGATTCCTGCACGGTGAAATCAACCAGATCCTTTTCGCCCACCACCTCACGCGCCACATAGCTGGCGCTGCCCAGGCCATCGATCAGACCAAGCGCCTTGGCCTGCTCGCCGGACCAGACCAGGCCGCTGAACAGCTCCGGGTGATCCTTGTCCTTGAGTCGCTCGCCTCGCCCTTGCTTGACCATGGCGATGAACTGGTTGTGGGTGGTGTCCAGCACACCCTGCCAGAATTGAGTTTCTTCAGGCTTCTGCGGCGAGAACGGATCGAGAAATGCCTTGTGCTCACCGGACGTATAGAGCCGGCGCTCCACGCCGAGCTTGTCCATGGCACCTACGAAACCGTAGCCCGCAGCCGTCACGCCGATCGACCCGACCAGACTGGCCTTGTCGGCATAGATCTCATCGGCCGCACTGGCGATGTAATAGGCTCCTGACGCACCCAGGTCGGTGATGACGGCGTACAGCTTCACGCCGGGGTGCTCGGCACGCAGGCGGCGAATCTCGTCATACACATAGCCCGCCTGAACAGGGCTGCCGCCCGGGCTGTTGATGCGCAGGACCACGGCTTTGGTCTTGCCATCCTTGAAGGCATCGCGCAGGCCTTTGACGATGTTGTCGGCACTGGCAGCCTCCTGGTCGGCGATGACCCCGCGCACTTCCACAAGGGCCGTATGACTGGCACCGCGCGAGGCAGCCTTGTCCATGTCGGTCCAGGGCAGGAACAGCGCCAGGATGCCAAAGAGGTAGATGAACGTCAGCAGCTTGAAAAAGATACCCCAGCGTCGCGACCGGCGCTGCTCCTGGATGCCCGCCAGCAAGGTCCTTTCCAGCAGCTTCCAACTTTTGCGCTCCTCGCGCTCCTCGGGCTCGGCCTCGGGGGCCTTCCATTCGCCTGCCATGCTCACCTACCTCGAAAATGAACCTGTGGAACCGGACAGCCACTGACGCAGCTGGCCAAAGTGATCGATGCAAACCTGTGGCCCGAACTCGGCCAGCGCCTGGAGTGACATCGCGCCATAACCCACGGCCACGCAGTGCATCCCCGCGTTGCTGGCCATCTGCAGATCGAACGCAGAATCTCCGACCATCAGCGCACGACCCGGTTCGACACCGCAGTGGTCAAGTATTTGTTCGAGCATCAAGGGGTGCGGCTTGCCGCGCGTCTCATCCGCCGCACGCGTGATATCGAAAAACCGCTCAAGGCCATTGGCCTTGAGCACTCTGTCGAGGCCGCGGCGCGCCTTGCCGGTAGCCACCGCCATTCGATAGCCCTCGGCGCGAAAGGCGGCCAGCGATTCGGCGACGCCGTCGAACAGCGGCGAAGGCTGCTGATCGAGTGCCGTGTAGACATCGGCATAATGCTGACGAAACCGCTCCACCTGCTCATGCGTCAGGTGCGGATAAAGGGTGTGGATCGCCTCAGCCAGCGACAGCCCGATGATCCCCTTGATGGCCTGTTCCTGAATGGGCGCTTGGCCGGCACGCTTGGCAGCGACCTGCATGGCCTCGACGATGCGCCCGACGGAGTCGGCCAGGGTACCGTCCCAGTCGAAGATCAGCAGCGTGTAGTCACGGCGCACTCAAACGCTCCACGGTCTTGGCCCACATTTCATCCACGGGCGCCTCCAGCTTGAGCTCCCCACCGTCCGGAAGCGGCACCGTCAGTGCGTAGGCGTGCAGGAAAAGCCGCTTGCCGCCCAGGTCGCGGATTTCGCGACTGAAATCCTCGTCGCCATACTTGCTGTCCCCCGCGATCATGTGCCCGGCATGCAGGGCATGCACACGAATCTGGTGAGTACGGCCCGTGATCGGGCGCGCCTCCACGAGGGTGGCGAAGTCGCCGAAGCGGCGCAGCACACGGAACAGGGTCAGCGCTTCCTTACCTTCGTCATTGACTTCGACCATACGCTCGCCTGAGCGCAGGTTGCTCTTGAGCAGCGGTGCATTGACTTGCTTCTTCGCGGTGGGCCAGTGACCGCGCACCAGGGCCATGTAGCGCTTGTCCACGCCATCCCCGCGCAGCGCAGCATGCAGGTGGCGCAGCATGCTGCGCTTCTTGGCAATCATCAGCAGGCCCGAGGTGTCCCGGTCCAGGCGATGCACCAGCTCCAGCTCCTTGGCATCGGGGCGCAACTGACGCAGCGCCTCGATCACGCCGAAGCTCAGCCCGCTACCGCCATGCACGGCGATCCCGGCAGGCTTGTTCATCACGATCAACGCCTTGTCTTCGTGAACGATGGCAGCTTCGAGCCGCTGTAGCAGCCCCTGGGCCACCGGGGCCGGCTCGTCGCGCTCAGGCAGTCGCACGGGCGGCACCCGCACGATGTCGCCCGCCTGGATCTTGTACTCGGGCTTGACCCGACCCTTGTTCACCCGCACCTCGCCCTTGCGCAGGATGCGATAGACCAAGGTCTTGGGCACACCCTTGAGGGCTGTGATGAGAAAGTTGTCGATACGCTGGCCGGCAAGTTCCGGCGCGACTTCAATCAGCTGAACGCCGGAAGTCGGAGAGGTATTGGTTGTCATGGCGCAATCATACAATTTTTATGGAATTGAAGCACTTAATCATTGCTGCTATAGTCGCGAACGCCGCCATAAGCGGCAGGCCAGTGGAATCAGGCTGTGCGCCAGTCACTGACCTTCGCAATTCTCCAGGACGCGAGGCCGTCCTACGGGGGTTCGCCAGTTTACCGAATTGCCTGGAATCGCCACCAGCGCCGTGTAGAGAAGACCGAAAATAAACGACAAGTGCGGTGTCCAACCTGCTTACACGCTTCTTTTCGCAGTACCTCTGCCCGCCCGTCGCTTCCACGCAACCCATGGCGAATGCCTCGGAAATACCTGCCTTGGACATGAATGGCGCCAGCGCAGAATCGCGCTGGCGAAAAATGCAACCCGTTGCGGATTCAGCGCGCGGCAGCACCCGAATTATCAGGGATACGTGCAGGGTGGAGATGCACAGCCCTCGGACCGTGTAGCACCGCGTCCGGCCACCAGCCCCATCGTACGGCTGGCGAGCGGATAAGGTCCTGAACAGATGCCCCTGGGCGTCCACGGCTGAAGGTTGATTCCTCCTCCTGACTGAGTGCACCAGGCCCGCTTGGTTGATTCGGATAACAATTCGAAGCCTCCGGGGCCTTGTTGGCACCGCAGCAAAACAGGACGCGTCGTCGCGACAACGGCAGGCTGGGCAACCGGCTGGTGCCGAACGTTGCTCGACACGGGGGTGGTTAATCACCCTTTGCGCACCTTGGCACCGACCATGAGACGTCGTGTGTGCCGAACGCCGTTTCCGGCAGCCCGGAAACCGACGGTACAACATGAAAAGAATGCTGATTAACGCCACTCAACCCGAAGAGTTGCGCGTAGCCCTGGTGGACGGCCAACGCCTCTACGACCTGGATATCGAATCCGGTGCACGAGAGCAGAAAAAGGCCAACATCTACAAAGGCAAGATCACTCGCATCGAACCCAGCCTCGAAGCCGCCTTCGTCGACTTCGGCTCCGAACGTCACGGCTTCCTGCCGTTGAAAGAAATCTCCCGCGAATACTTCAAGAAGGCCCCTGAAGGCCGCGTCAACATCAAGGAAGTGCTCAGCGAAGGCCAGGAAGTCATCGTCCAGGTCGAGAAGGAAGAGCGCGGCAACAAAGGCGCGGCCCTCACCACCTTCATCAGCCTGGCCGGCCGCTACCTGGTGCTGATGCCCAACAACCCGCGCGCCGGTGGCATTTCCCGTCGCATCGAAGGTGAAGAGCGCAACGAGTTGCGCGAAGCGCTCAATGGCCTGACCGTACCAGGCGACATGGGCCTGATCGTTCGCACCGCGGGCCTTGGCCGCAGCAGCGAAGAGATGCAGTGGGACCTGGACTACCTGCTGCAGCTGTGGACCGCCATCAAGGAAGCTTCGCTGGACCGCGCCGCGCCGTTCCTGATCTACCAGGAAAGCAACGTCATCATCCGCGCCATCCGCGACTACCTGCGCCAGGACATCGGCGAAGTGCTGATCGACAGCATTGATGCCCAGGAAGAAGCCCTGACCTTCATTCGCCAGGTCATGCCGCAATACGCCAGCAAGGTCAAGCTATACGAAGACAGCGTCCCGCTGTTCAACCGCTTCCAGATCGAAAGCCAGATCGAGACCGCTTTCCAGCGCGTGGTCGAGCTGCCATCGGGCGGTTCGATCGTGATCGATCCGACCGAAGCGCTGGTGTCCATCGACATCAACTCGGCGCGCGCCACCAAGGGCAGCGACATCGAGGAAACCGCCCTGCAGACCAACCTGGAAGCGGCTGAGGAAATCGCCCGTCAGCTGCGTCTGCGCGACATCGGCGGCCTGATCGTCATCGACTTCATCGACATGACCCCTGCCAAGAACCAGCGCGCCGTGGAAGAGCGTGTGCGTGAATGCCTTGAGGCCGACCGCGCTCGCGTGCAGGTTGGCCGCATCTCGCGCTTCGGCCTGCTGGAAATGTCCCGTCAACGCCTGCGTCCGTCGCTGGGCGAAAGCAGCGGCATCGTCTGCCCGCGCTGCTCGGGCACCGGCATCATCCGTGACGTGGAATCGCTGTCGCTGGCTATCCTGCGCCTGATCGAAGAAGAGGCGCTGAAGGATCGCACTGCCGAAGTCCGCGCCCAGGTGCCGATCCCGGTGGCCGCCTTCCTGCTCAACGAGAAGCGCAACTCCATCACCAAGATCGAGCTGCGCACCCGTGCGCGCATCATCATCCTGCCAAACGATCACCTGGAAACCCCACACTTCGAAGTCCAGCGCCTGCGCGACGACAATCCCGAGGTGTTGAACAACCAGTCCAGCTACGAAATCGCTGCCAGCGAGACCGAAGAAGCGCCACAGCCAACCGCCACCCGCACCCTGGTTCGCCAGGAAGCCGCCGTGAAAACCGCACCGGCCCGTGCGAATGCACCCGTGCCAGCCAGCGAGGAGCCACAGCCTGCGCCAGCCGCCGCCCCTGCCCCAAGCGCCCCGGAGGCAAGCCTGTTCAAGGGCCTGGTGAAGTCGCTGGTGAGCCTGTTCGCTGGCAAGGAAGAACCTGCTGCCGCCCCTGTCGCCCCTGCTGCTGAAAAGCCGACTACCGAACGCAGCCCGCGTAACGAGGAACGCCGTAACGGACGGCAGCAGAGCCGTAACCGCAACGGTCGTCGCGATGAAGAGCGCAAGCCGCGTGAAGAACGTGTCGAACGTACCCCGCGCGAGGATCGCCAGCCACGCGAGGAGCGTGCTGCGCGTGAAGAACGTGCCCCGCGCGAAGAGCGTGCACCACGCCAGTCTCGCGAGGACCGTCGCGGCAACCGTGGCGAAGAGCGCGTGCGTGAACTGCGCGAGCCGCTGGACGCCACGCCGCCAGTAGAACGCGAGGAGCGTCAGCCCCGTGAAGAACGTGTAGCTCGCGAAGAACGTACCCCACGTGAAGAGCGTGCGCCTCGCGAAGAACGGGCTCCACGTGAAGACCGCGCACCTCGCGAAGAGCGTGCTCCGCGTGAAGACCGCGCACCTCGCGAGGAGCGTGCTCCGCGTGAAGACCGCGCACCTCGCGAAGAACGTGCTCCGCGTGAAGAACGCGCGCCTCGCGAAGAACGTGCACCACGTGAAGACCGAGCGCCTCGCGAAGAGCGTGCCGCCCGGGAAGAACGCGCCCCGCGCCAACCTCGTGAAGAACGTCAGCCACGCGCGGCCGAGGAAGCTGCCGAACACGCTGCCGAAATGGCCGAAGAGCAACTGCCGAACGAAGAGCAGCTACAGGACGAGCAGGACGGCAACGATGGCGAGCGTCCGCGCCGCCGGTCGCGTGGCCAGCGTCGCCGCAGCAACCGTCGCGAGCGCCAGCGCAACGCCAACGGTGAGCTGATCGACGGCGAAGAAGAAGGCAGCGAAGAGCAGCCTCAACAGCGCCAGGCCACCGAGCTGGGCGCAGAGCTGGCCGCAGGTATTGCGGTGACCGCTGCGGTTGCAACCAGCAACATCAGCACCGACGCCGAAGCCCAGGCCAATCAGCAGGCCGAGCGCGCTACCGCCGAAGTCGCCGCTGTTGCCCCAACCGACAGCAGCGAAATCGCTCAACCGGCCAAGCAAGCTGAAACTGTAGTTCCAGCAGAAGCGGTCGCCGTGGCCCCAGTGGTCGAGCAACCGATCAGCGAGCCAGCGCCATTTGTCGAGGCCTCGGCCGTGCCAGTGGTCGAAGTCGCCCCGCAGCCGGTAATCGAACAGGCGCCCGTTGCTGAGCCAGCCGCGACCACCGAAACCTCAGTCGTTGAAGCAGCCCCGGCAGACGTTCAGGCACCCGAAGCGCTGATCACCGAAGTGCCTGCAGAAGCCCCGGCCATCGAAGCCGGCGAAATCGAGCAGGCACCCTCTGTGATCGAGGTCGCCCCGGTTGCCGAACAGCCTGCCCCGGCGGTAGAGGCCCAGCCAGAGGTTTTGGCCGCGCCTGAAACGGTTGCGCCTGAGCCTGAGCCAGCCCCAGCTGCCGCGGCAGAGCCTGCCACCGTCATGCTGTCCAACGGCCGCGCACCAAACGATCCACGTGAAGTGCGTCGCCGCAAGCGTGAAGCCGAAGCTGCCGCCAAAGCCGCTCAGGCTGGCGCTGCTACCGACGAGCCAACACCAGAGACCGCCGACGAGCCAAAAACCTACCAGGGTTGATAGCCAAGGCTGAATGAAAAAGCCCCGCCAGTGCGAACTGGCGGGGCTTTTTCTTGGTCGGGCGTTTACCGTGGTCGGCGGACACGGCGCCTAGGAAGTTGCCGTAGGCAGTATCAATAAAGATTGGGCTCCATCTCCAGCTCAACCCCGAACCGCTCAAGGATGTCGACCTGGATCCGCCGCGCCAGGGCATGCATTTGCGCCCCGCTCGCCTGGCCATAGTTGACCAGCACCAGCGATTGCAGGCGATGCACCCCGGCATCGCCTTCTCGATAGCCCTTCCAGCCCGCCTGTTCGATCAGCCAGCCTGCTGCCAGCTTCACCTGGCCATCGGCCTGCGGGTAAGCAATGACACCTGGATGTTGCGTACGGATACGCTCAAACACCTGCGCCGCAACCACAGGGTTCTTGAAAAAGCTCCCGGCATTACCCAGCTCGGCCGGATCAGGCAATTTTTCACGACGAATGCTGCAGATGGCATCGCTGATGGCCTGCGCAGTGAGCGCGGTAGTGCCCTGCTCGGCCAGGCGCTGACGCACCGGGCCGTAGTCCAAGCGCGCCTGCAAGGTGCGACTCAAGGCGAAGCGCACACGCAGGATCAGCCAGCGACCAGGGTTACGCTTGAACACGCTGTCACGGTAGCCGAACGCGCAGTCGGCCAAGGCGAAGTCACAGACGTCACCCGTCTTGCGGTCCAACGCGGTCAGGCCGGCGAAGACATCCTTGATCTCTACGCCATAAGCGCCCACGTTCTGCATGGGGGCAGCACCCACTGTGCCGGGAATCAGGCTGAGGTTCTCCAGCCCGCAAAAGCCCTGCGCGAGCGTCCACTGCACGAACGGGTGCCAGGCCTCACCCGCCTCGGCCTCGACCAAAACGCGCTCACCATCGTCACTGACCACGTGGCGGCCCTGGCTTGAGACGTGCAGCACCAGGGCATCGACATCGCGGGTTAGCAGCAGGTTGCTTCCCCCGCCGATCACCAGCACGGGTATACCCTGCTGCTGCGCAGCGTCCAGCGCCTGACGCACCTGCAGGTCGTCTTTGGCTTGGCTGAAGTAGCGCGCTTTCACGTCGATGCCAAACGTGTTGTACGGCTTGAGCGAGACCTGCTCTTGCCATTGCCCCGTCATAACCGCCCCTTGATTTCCACGACCAGCGCTTGGCAGGCGGCTTCGATCAGGTCGAGCACCTGCTCGAAACCATCGGCACCGCCATAGTACGGGTCTGGAACTTCATCGAGCGCAGAACCGTAGCGGCGCAAAAACAGGTCGAGCTCGCCTATCGCCGCATGCGGGCGCAGAGCACGCAAATCGCGCAGGTTGCTCTGATCCATTGCCAGTACCAGGTCGAACTCGGCAAAGTGCCCCACCTTGACCTGCTGGGCGCGCTGTTCCGACAGGTCGTAGCCACGTGCCAGTGCGGCCTTGAGGGTGCGCTCGTCGGGCGCCTTGCCAACGTGCCAGTGGCCCGTACCGGCCGAGGCCACCTGCACCTGATCGGCAAGCCCAGCGGCCTGCAGTTGATGACGCAGCACGCCTTCGGCAGTCGGCGAGCGGCAGATGTTGCCCAGGCACACGAACAGAACGCGCATCAGGCCTCCAGCAAGCGCCGTACGCGCTCCAGGTCTTCAGGGGTGTCCACGCCCACGGCGGGTGCCTCGATGGCATCCTCCACATGGATCCGCACGCCGTGCCACAACGCACGCAGCTGCTCCAGCGCTTCGGTCTGCTCCAGCCAGCATGGGCCCCAACCGACGAAATCATGGAGGAAACCAACCCGGTAGGCGTACATGCCAATATGGCGGCGGTAAGGCACACCGGGCGGCAGCTCCTGACCTTTGGCAAACGCATCGCGCGCCCACGGCAGCGGCGCACGGCTAAAGCTCAGGGCCAGGCCGTTCTTGTCGCTCACTACCTTGACTGCGTTGGGGTTGAACACCGCTTGCGGCTCATGGATGGGCTCGGCCAAAGTCGCGATACCGGCGTGCGGATTAGCCGCCAGGTTGGCGGCCACTTGGTCGATGATCACCGGCGGGATCAGCGGCTCGTCACCTTGCACATTGACCACGATGGCCTCGCTGGGCAGGCCAAGCTGCACGGCCACTTCGGCCAGACGGTCGGTGCCGGACTCATGGTCCACGCGGGTCATCAGCACCTCAGCGCCAAATGCCTGGCAAGCCTCAAAGATACTGGCATCGTCGGTTGCAATGACAACGCGACTGGCGGCACTCCTGCGCGCCTGTTCCCATACGTGTTGCACCATTGGTTTACCGGCGATGGGCAGCAGGGGCTTGCCTGGCAGGCGTGTGGAGCGCAGACGGGCTGGAATGACGACGGTGAAGTCTAGGTTCATTTGTCCAGGCGCTCATCATCGGTCAGGGTACGTGCCTCGCTTTCCAGCATCACCGGGATACCGTCGCGAATGGGATAGGCAAGGCCGGCGCCCTTGCTGATCAGCTCGGTCTTGTCGGCGCTGAGCTTGAGCGGGCCCTTGGTGATCGGGCAGGCCAGGATATCGAGCAGTTTGGTGTCCATTGAAGGCTTCCTCTAGGCCAGAAGGCCGAAATTGAAAACGGGATCAGGGCTTGGGTAGCAAACGTTGCAACTGCAGGTCGAACCAAGTGCCAAATGCCGGCGTGGGTTGTGCTTCTACAGCCAGGTACCACCAGTTCTCGGCGGCAAAAGAGCGGCACTTCACCGCATCCTTCTCGGTCATGATGAGCGGCAGTGACGGTGTGAAGGCAAGGTTTCGGGCATTGAATTGCGCGTGGTCTGCAAAGGGATGCGGCAGCGGCTGCCAGCCTAGGCCCTGCAAGGTATTGAAAAAACGCTGAGGGTTACCAATGCCGGCCACCGCATGCAGGCGCTGGCCTGCGGGAAAATGGTCGAGTGCACGGCGCTCGCCCGTGCGCAGGTTGACCAACGCGCTGGGTTGCAGGCGAAAACCAAAGCCCTCGGCACTGTCTAGTGCTGCACCATTGAACAATACTGCGTCGGCCGCATTCAGACGCTCGACAGGCTCGCGCAAGGGGCCGGCCGGTAGGCATCGGCGATTGCCCAGGCCGCGGGCTGCGTCGATCAATACCAATTCCAGGTCTCGCGCCAGGCGGTAGTGCTGCATGCCGTCGTCACACAGAATCAAGTCCAGGGGTTCGCTGACCAGCAGGGCCTGCACCGCACGTGCGCGGTCCGGATCGATCATCAGCGGCACACCGGTACGTTGCACGATCAACAGCGGCTCGTCGCCTGCCTGTTCGGCCGCCTGATCGGCCGTCACCCGCCAAGGGAACTGCGGCGGCTTGGCGCCATAGCCACGGCTGACCACTCCCACCCTCAACCCCCGCTGGCGGCAGTGCTCGATCAGCCAGAGAATCATAGGAGTCTTGCCGGTACCGCCGACAGTGATGTTTCCCACCACGATGACGGGCACCGGAGCGCGATAGCTAGCGCGCTCGTCGTTGAGAAAACGCCTGCGCTTGCGTTTGACCACCCAGCGGTACAGCGCTTCCAGCGGACGCAGCAATGCCAGTGCCGGATGGCCGGTGTACCAGGCAGCAAGCAGGCGATCGGCTAGTGTCATCAAGGTGTGCTCTGGGCCGCCTCGACGGTGGTCATGCGCAATTGGCTGAAGCCGAGCTTGCCGGCAGCATCCATTGCGGTGACCACAGCCTGGTGCGGGGTCTTGCCGTCGGCACTGATGGCCAGGGGCAGCTTGTTGTCGCCACCTGATTCACGCTCGATGGCCTCGCTGAGGGTGGCCAAGTCGCTCTTGGGCAACAGGTGGTTGTTGACCGAGTACACGCCTTCGGCACTTATGGTGATTTCTACCAGCTTGCCCTCATCGCCCGGCGCACGCTCGGCGCTGGCCGCTTCGGGCAACTCGACGCGTAGCTGGGTTTCGCGGGTGAACGTGGTGGTGACCACGAAGAACAGCAACAGCACGAACACCACGTCGATCAACGACGCCAGGTTGATGTCGATATTCTCGCGCTGGCGATTGCGCCGAAACTTCACGCCTTGCCTCCAGCCACTTCCACCTCACGGTCACCCTGAATCACTTCCACCAGCTTGATTGCCTCCTGCTCCATACCGACCACCAGCTCGTCGATACGGCGCAGCAGAAAGCGGTGGAAGAACACCGCCGGGATACCCACCATCAGCCCGGCCGCCGTGGTTACCAGCGCCTTAGAAATGCCACCCGCCAGCACCGCGGCGTTGGCGGTCATCTGCGACCCCATGAACGCGCTGAAGATGTCGATCATGCCCAGCACGGTGCCCAGCAGGCCCAGCAGCGGCGCCATGGCGGCGATGGTGCCCAGCGTGCCGATGTAGCGCTCGAGCTCGTGGATAACGCGTGAGGCGGCTTCCTCGATGCACTCTTTCATGATTTCGCGACCATGACGCGAGTTGGCCAGCCCCGCCGCGAGGATTTCGCCCAAGGGCGAGTCGGCACGCAGGGCCTTGAGCTTGTCACTGGTCAGTTGCTTGTCCTTGATCCACATCCACACCTGGCCCAGCAGGTGGGGCGGGCTGACGCGACTGGCGCGCAGGGTCCACAGGCGTTCGACGACGATAGCCATGGCGGCGATGGAACTCAGAATGATCGGCAGCATCATCCAACCGCCGGACTTGACCAATTCCCACACAGTAGAAGCCCTCTGGAAAAGGTCGCCACTTTACCATAGGCGCGGCAGGCGCTCATCAGCATTAACCACCCCTGACGTCACGCCAGAAGCGGCGCTGGCTGCGCATACCCTCGACCCCGGCTTGCGCACCGAGCACCAGACGCAACGCCCCCTCCACTGCCGTGTCGTGCAGGGTCATGCCATGCCTGCGATAGCGTTCGACCACCTGTGCATGGGGATGCCCGAAGCTGTTGTTGCGCCCGCGGGAAATCAGTACCCCACGCGGGGCCGCAGCGCGGATGAAAGCTTCGGTCGACGAACTGCGGCTACCGTGGTGCGGCGACTGCAGCCAGTCGATGCGTGGTGAATCCATGGCAGCCAGCCACGCACGTTCGGCTCCCGCCTCCATGTCACCGGCCAGCAGCAACCGCTCCCCCGACGCCTCGACCAGCAACACGCAGGAGCGGTCATTGCTGGTGCGCGCATCCGCCCAGCGCCACAGGGAAAAGCGAACCCCGTCCCACTCCCAGGACTCGCCACTGACGCAAGGCTGTAACTGAACCTCTTCCAGCGGCTCACCGCCAATCGCCCGTCTGACCGGCAGCCCGCGCTGGATCGCACCTGCACCGCCGGCGTGATCGGCATGGGCGTGACTGACCAGCAGCACATCCAGGCTGTCGACCCCCAACTTGCGCAAGGTGGGCACCACGACCCGCTCACCCAGATCGCTTTCGCCCCTGGCCGGCCCGGCGTCATACAGCAGACTGTGCTGCCGGGTGCGTAGCAACACCGCCAAGCCTTGCCCCACGTCCAGCTGCCAGACCTCGACCTGGCCGTGCGAGACCGGCTCCCGAAGCACCCAGAGCGCCAAGAGCATCACCGCGCCCAACCCACGCAGCGGCACACCCCGTGGCAGCAACAGCAGCAGTGCACCCAGGCATACCAGCAGCCAGGCCCACAACGGCGGTGCCGGAGGCACCCATGCCGGGCGCTGCTGGGCGACCAGTGCTAGCGCGCGAAACAAGACATCCAGCAGGCCGCCTGCCAGCCACAGCAATGCCTCACCTGCGTCGCCCAGCGGCAGCAACAAAGTGCCCAACAGCGCCAGCGGCAATACCGCCAGGCTCACCCACGGCACCGCCACCAGGTTGGCCAACGGGGCACTCAGGCTCACCGGCAAGCCCACGGCCAGCAGCACCGGGAGCAACCCGACGGCGATGACCCACTGCGCTCGCGTCCATGCCTGCCAGGGTCGCCAGGCCCCTAGCCGAGCACTGAAGCTGTAGATGAGCGTGGCCACGGCGCCGAATGACAGCCAGAAGCCTGGAAGCAGCGCCGCCAACGGCTCGAACAGCAAAACGGCAACCAAGGCAAGTAACAAGGGGTGGAACGCGCCAAGGTGACGAAAGCGCAGGCGCCACAGCAGCACCACGGCCAGCATCAGACAGGCGCGCTGTACTGGCACCCCTGCCCCGGCCAGCCAGCCGTAGGCCAGCGCTGCACTCATGGCCAGCACACAGGCCCAAGGCAGCCACGGCAGCCGGGGCGGCCATAGCCCCCAGCGGGCTAACCACGCGACCACGGCATAGAGCAGACCCGCCACCAGGCCAATGTGCTGGCCTGAAATCACCAGCAGGTGCACGGTGCCGGTGGCCTGAAGCGCCTGCCAGTCTTCGCGCGCCAGGCCGGTCCCATCACCAAGCACCAACGCCACCAACGCGGCTTGCCGACCATGGGCTTCGACCGCCAGCAGACGCTCGCGCAGGCCATCGCGCCACCCGACTGCCGCGGGCGTCAGTAACTGCCCGGCTTTCACCGCTCCGCTGGCGCCGATCCGACGTGCCAGCAGCTGCGCCTCCCGGTCGGGCCCGTGGGGGTTTAGAAGGCCGGTCGGCCGCTGCAGGGTGACGGCCAGGCGCCACTGCTCGCCGGCACGCAGCGGTGGTCCGTCAAACCAGCTCAATTGCAGGCGTTGCGGCAAATCGGCACGCCGGGAATGCGCGCCTTCAAGCTCGAAACGCACGCCTTGCGCAGTGCGCGCCGGCAGTCCGGCCACCCGCCCTTCCAGCCACAAGGTGCGACCATCGAGCCCTGGCGCCAGACGATCGTCCACGGCCTGCTTGGCAGACCAACAGGCCCAGCAGAAGCCCAGCAGGAACAAACCCAATAACCAACCCCGGGTGAACAGACTGACGACGGCGCCCGCTGCAAGCATTAGCAGCCATCCGACCGATGGCAATTGAGGTACCACGCAGAGACTGAGCAGACCGAGCGCGAGCGCCAACATCCCTGTGCGCATGAGGTAGAGCTCCAGAAGCTGAATGAACCTCTGAGGCATAGCCCACTTGCCGGCACTGCTTGCTCAACAATTGTCACAAACTCTGAACGAGGCTGAACGGGAATCAGGGCATACTGCCCCGGTCAACGCCCCGGGAGCCCCCATGCCGCGCCGACTATTCAAACGCTTCATGCCGGACCCGAGCAGTATTCGGGAACACAAGTCCTTACGCTTTTTCGGCAAGTTGCTGCATGACCCTAACCTGTGGCACCTGAACCGTCATTCGGTAGCGCGAGCCATGGGCGTCGGCCTGTTCGCCGCATTGATCCCGATGCCCGCACAGATGCTGCTTGCCGCTGCATTGGCCATCCCGCTGCGAGGCAATCTGCCGATCGCCGTCAGCCTGGTGTGGCTGACCAACCCGCTGACCATGCCGCCGGTGTTCTTCGTTACCTACATGGTCGGTGCCTGGCTAATGCAGGTACCACCACGCGCACTGCCTGACACGTTGACCTTCCAGTGGATCACTGACCAACTGTCGACGGTCTGGCAACCCTTCCTGCTCGGTTCAATCGTGTGCGCCGTACTGCTGGGTATGCTCGGCTATTTCAGTACCCTGATGTACTGGCGCTGGTGGGTAGGCCGGCAGTGGCGTCGTCGCCAATGCCGGTGCAAGGTTTCAGGCACGCATCCCCCGGCCGCTGACCAGCAGCCGCACGCACAACAGGTAGAGCACGGCAGTGGCCACCAACATGAACGTGATCGCCGTGCCGATGCTGATGTCCGACACCCCTAAAATGCCGTAGCGGAAGGAATTGACCATGTGCAGCACAGGGTTGGCCAGCGATACGGTCTGCCAGAACGGTGGCAGCAGGGTGATCGAGTAGAACACGCCGCCCAGGTAGGTCAGCGGAGTCAGTACGAACGTCGGGATGATCGAAATGTCGTCGAAATTGCGAGCGAACACCGCGTTGACGAACCCCAGCAAGGAGAAGATGGTCGCCGTCAACAGTACCACTGCCACAGTCACACCCAGGTGATGCACTTGCAGGTCGGTGAAGAACATCGACAGGATGGTGACGATCACCCCTACCGCCAAGCCACGCAGCACGCCGCCTAGGACATAACCTACCAGGATGGTGTGCGGCGATACCGGCGAGACCATCAGCTCTTCGATCGAGCGCTGGAACTTGCTACCGAAGAAGCTCGATACCACGTTGCCATAGGAGTTGGTGATCACCGACATCATGATCAGCCCCGGCACGATGTACTGCATGTAGGTGAACCCGCCCATGTCGCCAATCTGCCGGCCAATCAGGTTGCCGAAAATGACGAAATACAGAACCATGGTGATTGCCGGTGGCAACAGGGTCTGCGGCCAGATGCGCAAGAAGCGCCGCACTTCGCGATAGACGATGGTGTTCAGGGCGACCCAGTTGGTACGCAGCTCCACGCTCATACGGCCACCTTCGAAAGGTTTTTTTCCACCAGGGCCACGAACAGCTCCTCGAGTCGGTTGGTCTTGTTGCGCAGGCTTTGCACGTCGATATTCTGCAGGGCCAACTGGCCGAACAGGGCGGTGATGCCGATGTCTTTCTCAACCTGTACTTCCAGGGTGTGCGGGGTCAGCAGCCGGCACGGGTAACCCTGCAACACCGGCGCCGTGGCCAGGCCCTGCTTGATGTCGAGGACAAAGGTTTCGACATGCAGCTTGCCCAGCAGTTGGCGCATGCTGGTGTTCTCGACGATGGTGCCGTGGTCGATGATGCCGATATTACGGCACAGCTGCTCAGCCTCTTCCAGGTAATGGGTGGTGAGGATGATGGTGATGCCTTTCTGGTTCAGCTCGGTGAGGAAGCTCCACATCGAACGGCGCAGCTCGATGTCCACGCCGGCGGTCGGCTCGTCGAGAATCAGCAAACGCGGCTCGTGGATCAGCGCACGGGCAATCATCAGCCGGCGCTTCATGCCGCCGGACAGCGAACGCGATGGCACGTCGCGCTTGTCCCACAGGCCCAGTTGGGTCAAGTACTGCTCGGCACGCGCCTTGGCGATCTTTGGCGGGATGCCGTAGTAACCAGCCTGGGTCACGACGATGTCGAAGCACTTCTCGAACTGGTTGAAATTGAACTCCTGTGGCACCACGCCCAGGCAACGCTTCAGCGCCGAGGGCTCGCGGTCGAGGTCGTGACCGAACACATTGACCGTGCCGCTGGTTTTATTCACCAAGGTGGAGAGAATGCCGATGGTGGTGGATTTGCCGGCGCCGTTGGGGCCGAGCAAGGCGAAGAAGTCCCCTTCGGCGACATCCAGGTCGATGCCTTTGAGGGCCTGAAAGCCGTTGCCGTAGGTTTTGGTGAGCTGTCGAATGGACAGGGCAGAACTCATAGCGGGTCACTTACCGAAAAATAAGGTGCAGGACACGCCAGACAAGGTCACTGGCGCAGTGAGTGCGGCCAATGGTGCAAGGCGCGGCCGCACAAGTACAGTCATGTGTATTGATAGTGACTATCGAAACAGCCGTAGTGTTCGATCAGGTCAGCGCAGTCATTACTGCAGCCTGGTAGGCCGGGCGGGCCTTGAGGCGTTCGTACCAGGCTTCCAGGTGGTACATAGCCGGGCGCTCGATGGACATTTCGAACCAGGCATAGACGAAGCTACCCAGTGGGATGTCGCCCATGCCGATCTGGTCACCGGAAAGATAGGGCTGTGTGGCCAGGGTTTCGTCGGCAATGGCCAGCAACTGGGCGCACTGCTTGTGCGCAGCGTTGATCGCCACCCAGTCGCGCTGGTCTTCGGGGGTGCGCAGCAGGCCCCAGAACAGCGGGCGGAAGGGTGCGGCGAAGGATGAAGTGGCCCAGTCCATCCATTTGTCGGCCAAAGCGCGTTGGCGCGGGTCTTCCAGGTACCAACCTTGCTCGGTGCCATATTCGGCGCACAGGTAGCGGACGATGGTGTTGGACTCCCACAGGGTCAGGTCACCGTCTTCAAGCATGGGTACCAGGCCATTGGGATTGCGGGCGCGGTAGTGCGGCTCGTTGACCACGCCGAAGGCGCCGCCGGCGTCGATCGATTCGAAGTCCAGGCCCAGTTCCTGGGCGATCCACAGCGCTTTGCGCACATTGCTCGAGTTCTTGCGGCCCCAGATCTTCAGCATGGCAACGTCCTTATGAATGCGGATGTTGCACAGTCTACTCCAGAGGTTTGTTGCCTGTACCAGCCCTTTCGCAGGCAAGCCCACTCCTACAAGAATCGCGCCTTATCTGGGGACGGTGCCCCCTGTAGAAGCGGGTTTGCCCGCGAAAGGGCCAGTACAGGCAATCACCGGACTGAAACTCCCACCGCCACACCCTGTCACTGTTCTGACCCTGCCTTTCCCGGCGTTGCGTCTAAGCTGTCCGGAACGGCTCAAGCCCCCTGGTTCCAAGGAGGACCGATTATGTTGCTGTTGTGGTTGGTAGTGCTGGTGATAGGCGCGGCGTACCTCACGCACAGGCGCCTGGCACCCTTGCAGATTCTCGGCATCATGGCCGCCTATGTGCTGCTGATGGGCATTTTCAGCAGCGCTCCTGGCTGGCTGCTAGCACTGATCTGGCTCGTGCTGGCACTCAAAGGCGCCTTGTTGGCGCTGCCCGACTGGCGCCGCAAGGTGTTCACCGGCCCGGTTTTCGACTGGTTCCAGCGCACCCTGCCGCCCATGTCGCAAACCGAGCGTGAAGCCATCGACGCCGGTACCGTATGGTGGGACGGCGAACTGTTCAGCGGCCGCCCCGACTGGCGCACCTTGCTGGCCTACCCGGCACCCAAGCTGACCGACGAAGAGCAGGCCTTCATTGATGGCCCTACCGAACAACTGTGCGCCATGGTCAGCGACTGGCAGATCGGCCAGGACATGGACCTACCACCCGCGGCCTGGGCGCATATCAAACAGAATGGCTTCTTTGCCCTGATCATCCCCAAGCAGTACGGTGGCAAGGGTTTTTCCGCTTACGCACACTCCCAGGTGGCGATGAAGCTGGCCACCCGCAGCGGCGATCTGGCCTCCACGGTGATGGTGCCCAACTCCCTCGGCCCAGCTGAACTGCTGCTGCATTACGGAACCGACGAACAACGCGACCACTACCTGCCACGCCTCGCCCGTGGCGACGACATCCCTTGCTTCGCACTCACCGGCCCTCTGGCCGGCTCAGACGCCGGCGCCATGCCCGACACCGGCGTGGTGTGCAAGGGCCAGTGGCATGGCGAGGAAGTCATCGGCCTGCGCCTGAACTGGGAAAAGCGCTATATCACCCTAGGCCCGGTTGCCACGCTGCTGGGCCTTGCATTCAAGGCCTACGACCCGGACCACCTGTTGGGCGAGGAGGAAGAACTGGGCATCAGCCTGGCGCTGATCCCTACCGACACCCCCGGCGTGGACATCGGCAAACGCCACCTGCCGCTGGGCGCCGCCTTCATGAATGGCCCCAATAGCGGCAAGGACGTGTTCGTGCCACTGAGCTTCCTTATCGGTGGCCAGGCCATGCTCGGCAAAGGCTGGATGATGTTGATGAACTGCCTGTCGGTAGGCCGTTCCATCTCCCTGCCCGCCGTGGGCACCGGCGCCGCCAAGTACACCAGCCTGGTCACCGGCCAGTACGCCAACATCCGCGAGCAATTCAACGTGCCGCTGGCCGCATTCGAAGGTATCCAGGAATCGCTGGCACGCATCGGCGGCAACGCCTGGCTGATGGACAGCGCGCGCCTGCTGACGGCCAAAGCGGTAGACCTGGGCGAGAAGCCCTCGGTGCTGTCGGCGATCCTCAAGTACCACCTGACCGAGCGCGGCCGCGAATGCATCCAGCACGCCATGGATGTGCACGGCGGTAAGGGCATCATCATGGGCCCGAACAACTACCTGGGGCGTAACTGGCAAGGGGCACCCATCTTCATCACGGTCGAGGGCGCCAACATCCTCTCACGCAACCTGATGATCTTCGGTCAGGGCGCCATTCGCTGCCACCCGTTCGTACTCAAGGAAATGGCTCTGGCCCACCGTGAGGACCGCGACCAGGCGCTAGGAGAGTTCGATGACCTGTTGATGAAGCACATCATGTTCGCCGCCGGCAATGCGGCTAGCACACTGGTGTTCAATCTGGGACTGGGCCGCCTGGAAAGCGTACCAGGCGATACCCTCAGCCAAGGCTACTTCCGCGCCCTGAACCGCCAGGCCTCAGCCTTTGCATTGCTGGCGGACCTGTCGATGATGCTGCTGGGCGGCACCCTCAAGCGCCGCGAGCGCCTGAGTGCCCGGCTAGGCGATGTGCTGAGTTATCTGTACTTGTCCAGTGCGGCGCTCAAGCGTTATCACGACTTGGGCTCGCCCGAGCAGATGCAGCCATTGCTACGCTGGGCCATGGAAGAAAGCATGGGGCAGGCGGAAAAGGCCCTGGATAGGTTACTCGACAACTTCCCCAACCGCTTTGTCGGCTGTGCACTAAGGGTCCTGGTGTTCCCCTTCGGCCGTCGTCATACCGGGCCGAGCGATGAACTGGATGCCGAGGTCGCGGCGCTGATTGGGCGTAGCAAGGGTGACCCAGCGCTGGAAGAGCTGCTCGCGGGCTGCTTCCGGCCACAGGCGGACGGTGACCCAGTGGCAGCACTGCAACGGGCTTGCGACTTGCTTGATGAGGCAGTGCCACTGCACAAGGCGCTGCACCTGGGGATCAAGGACGGCAAGGTACGGCCGGCACCTGGGCAGTCGGTGATTGATGCGGCCATCGAAAGCGGTGTGCTGCAGCCTGACGAAGGGCAACGGCTGCACGCAGCGGAACAGGCACGCCGGGCAGTGATCGATGTGGATGCCTTCGACAAGGAGCAATTGCTGCCAGTACCTGGCAAGGTGCGTTGATTGATGGGGGCGCTCTGCCTCCCCATCCCCAACCGGCGTATACTCCGCCTTCGTTTCAATCACCCCGAGGACCGCCCCATGGCCAATTCCCACCTGGATTACAACCTGCAACTGCTTAACCACCTGCGTACTATCCTGGTGGCCTTGGGCGAAGCCGAGCAGGTACCCGAGGAAAGCCACGCCCTGTTCCTCGAACGCTTCGACGAACTACTGACCCTGCTGCCGCAAAACCCGCTGAAAAGTCAATACCTGGGGCAAGACCTGATCTGCCAGGTGATCCAGCGTTACCCGCAGATCGCTCATCTTGTACCCAGAGATCTACTGTGGTTCTTTGGCGGCGACTGCTTGCATTTCATGCCCGATGACGAACTGGACCTGTATCAACGTCTTGAAGAGCGCCGTTACGAAGCCGAGCAGAACGATGAACCGTTCGACTGGAACCAGGAAAAACAGGTGCTGAGCCTGCAGCCCGGCCCTCCCCACTGACTCCATCCGTTTGGGGCGATGCGCCTCGGGCAGCCCTGGTCACGCTTGCTGTAGCCGCAACGCGTCGTACACAGACAGCAATGGCAACGGAATGATTGTCACCGCGAAGCGCCACTCAACAACATTGCGCGTATCCAGAGCCATCACCACCGTGACACCGCTCGGCGCTGTCGACGCAGGCGTAAACACACCTTGCGCCGATACCACACCGTTGCCTGCAAGGATGTGCCACTCAACATCCTCGGCCGGCACTGCGGTTTCTTCCATGTCGAGGTTGAAATACCAGCAGTTGAGTTGCAACGCATTGCCTGCAAGGGTAAATCGGATGAAATGCGTCGGATACACGAATGTCGTGACGAAAGATACCGACTCTCTCATCCCATCTTCCGCCGCCGTCAGCACATCTGTACGTGCTGGCACCCGGGGAAAACTAGCCCTGGTAGCGGCTGGGATCAAGGTTTCTCCCGGTGCACTGAAGACGACACCGGGTGGCTTGAGGGCAGGTACGTAGAAGTGATCATTACCCTCTTTGACAAGGGTACCGCCTGCATCACCCGTCACACTCCAATTGACACCAGGCATTTGTAGACTGACGAAACCAAGCCGCTCCTTTGCATCCCCTGCATGGAAAACTTGTGAGTACGGTGAAATTTTGTACGTCGCGGCTGGGGTAGCCGACTCAGCGGGCTTCAACGACTTCTTGTAGACCCTCCTGTAGCCGAATAACGACCCCCCGGCATCCATTACACCAACCAATTCAGTCGACCCCGGTGGGGTCACCAAATCGCTAATGAATGCGCTGTCCACAGGTGCTCTACCTGCCCCCACCTCTGGAAAATTTTCTTTTGGAAAATAGCCAAACAAGGCTGCATCTGCTGCGGGCGCGATGGGTTGCTGCACCCCGCTTACCAAACTTTCATAGGCAATGGGCCGCTCCAGAAAACCGAAATGCCGGACGCGCCGGTTTTCGTCTGGAATCATATAGATATAAAGATCTTGCAGCTTCGCACTTTCAGGGCGCGGCATGATCGCAATGTCAATTTTCTTTCTCTGGTCATAATATTCAATATACTCGGGAGGCGCCGCAGTCTCGACAGTTGAGTCATTCGTGTCGTAGGAGCCATAGTCGGCCCCACCCGTCCATTCGAAACTCAGCATACTTTGACCTTGCGCCTGGTACCGCAGGTAGCACTCTCGCATTGGTAACGTGACCGAGAATCTCACCCAGGGGCCGTTGATCTCCGTCAAGCGCAGGATCTGTTCCGCGCCCAAGTTGGAGAGTCTCTTCGTAAATATGAGGAATTCTTGGGATGAATGAAGAATCAACTTGTTACTGACGTCACCGTATGACAGAATTTCGATTTTGGAAAACTTCCTCAGCAACGCCTCTGCCCCCTCGCGCCCCATTAAAGCAGGCGGCCTAGTCTTAACAAACGACTCAATCAGAAAATCATTATTAGCGTCTGTTAGCCACAGCGTATTAATCCACAATACATTCGTGAACATTGTGCACACCGCCTCCGGCGCCATAGACGAAGAGCCGATCCCGGTCGCTTCATTATTTTTGGTTTTTTTCACCTCAGAGTCCCCTGCCTGGTATGAGCGCCAATTACCCCACCCCACAAGAATCGAATCAACTGGCATTTTTACCAGTGCCAGACAAAGTTTAGTCTCACAGTGCGACTGTGCTGCCCGGCGTGCATGGCCTTAACGGTTTGGCAACTGGTATTTCTATCAGTTGACGCAACCGCACGGCCCTTTCACGCTCTATGAAACAGACCATGGAAACAGCACCACCTTCCATCGAACAACTGCCGTAGAACCGGGAGAGAAGATCAGCGCAAGCCAATCGGACTTCAGATTTTTCCTACATACGAACCACAAGCAAACTCGCACGCTGTGCACCGTCGCATTTAGCGATGCTTGTGCAGCCTTACCCAATATCCACCTGACACACTCTAACCTGGAGCTCCTAATGAAAAAAACTCTCCTGGCTTTAACACTTGGCCTGGCCAGCAACGCCGCATTAGCCAACACTGGCTCGATCAACTTCTACGGCCAGGTGCATGCCGGGACGTGCCCGATCGAAATCATCGACCCGTCGACAGGCCTGCCGGTAGCCCGCGTCAACATGGGCAACGTCAGTGTTTCGCAGTTCACCGCCGTTGGCGATGAAGCGGCATCTCGCGCCTTCGGCATGCGTATCACCCCAGGCGCTGGTTGCGTCGTTGCCCCTGGTAGCAATGCCACTGTCACCTTCACTGCCGCCTATGGCGGCGCCGGCACAGGTGGTACGTTGTATGCGTTGGAACCAGGCGGAGCCAACAACCTGGCCTTGATCATCAAGGACAATGCCGGCACCCCCGTGGATAACGGCCTGGCCTCCAAGGATTACCCACTGGATGACACGAACCCTACCACCATGATCTTCTCTGCGGCCTACAAATCCATAGGTACCGCCGTGACGGCCGGTACGGCTAACACCGATGTGCAATTTCTGGTCGATATTCCATGAGAACGCGCCTCAGGCGAGCTGATACCGCCTGAGGCTTCCTCATATTATTCAGAAGGTATCGTCAGATGAAGATTCACCCGCGCCGCCTCGCATTGGGTATTTACTTGGCAGCCGCCCTGCAGACTGCTCAGGCAGCGCTGACCGTCAACACCACGCGAGTCGTGTTCGACAGCGACAAACGCAGCACCTCGGTGGTGATAGCCAACCCCAGCCCTCGCCCCTACGCGGTGCAAAGCTGGGTCAACACCGCCAAGGACGATACCGACACACCCGTCCCGCTGGCGACCTCTCCCGGTTTGTTCCGTCTGGACCCGAGCAAGGAGCAGATGGTGCAGATCAACCACCTGCCCAACGCGCTGCCTAATGACAGGGAAACACTGTTCTACCTCAATATTCAGGAAATCCCCGAGGTCAGCCCTGATGATGTGAACGTCCTCAATATCGCACTGCGTACGCGCCTCAAGCTCTTCTATCGCCCCAGCCAATTGACTGACCGGCCCGCCGACCGCATCGGCGAGCTAAAATGGTCCGTACGTCAAGGCCCTGGACGTGTCCAGTTGGTGGTCGATAACCCGACACCCTTCCATTACACATTCGGCCGCCTGGAAGTCAGCGCTGCAGGTGCGACAGAGGCTATACAGGCCATGGCCATGGCGCCACCGTTTGGCCAGCAGGTCTATGACCTTGCCCGGATCAAATCGCTCAGTGGCTTGCAGTTGACCTTTACCACCATCAATGACTACGGGGTCGCTACTCCGGTGATGCAGAAGGCGCTGTCCAGCAGCCCCTGAGCACTCCCACCCGACACCTGCAAGCGAGCCCTATGGGCTCGTTTGCCATTGTGACTCAAGAAATCAAGGAGCTTTCCATGAAGCCTCTAGTCATTGCCTTTGCGTTCGCAATGGCCAGTCAACAGGCGTTTGCGAACAGCGGCTCGATCAACTTCTTCGGCCAGGTGAGCAGCGGGACCTGTGCGATTGAAATCATCGACCCTTCGACAGGTCTACCTGCTTCCAGAATCTACATGGGCACAGTGCGCACAGCCCAATTCAAGCAAGCAGATGACGAGGCCGCCAACCGCGCCTTCGGCTTGCGCCTTACACCGGGCGGTGGCTGTATATTGCTGCCAGGGGCCAATGCCCGCGTGACCTTTACCGGGAACTACGGCGGCGCTGGCGCCAGCGGTACGCTGTATGCTCTGGAACCAGGTGGTGCTACGGGTTTGGCCTTGATCATCAAGGACAACACAGGCACACCAGTAGACAACGGAATAGCCTCCAAACAGTACCCCCTTTATGACACCAAACCCACCGACATGCTGTTTTCTGCTGCCTACAAAGCGATCGATGGGCAGGTAACCGCCGGCGTTGCCAACAGTGATGTGCAGTTCAGGGTGGACATACCGTAAGCGTTACTGGGGCCATTTTGCACCCCTGCGCGGCGGTTTGACGCGAAGGGGTGCAAAATGGCCCCAATTTGCTTGAGTATTCGCTTAACCGAGGGGCAGTAGTTCCTCGGCCCGAACTTCACTTCATCTGCCCTTATACCTCCTGGCCTGACAACCTGTCCAAAGGATCGTAACTGTAACCACTGCCGTCATAGCTGCTCAGGCGGCCCAGGGCGTCGTACGTCAGCGTCTTGCCCTTGTCATCGAGGCTCATATTGCCGTCCTTGTCGTATTGCAATGTGAAGTCTGCATAGTCGGAATGGGTATTCCGCACGCCACTCAATTGCGCAGGGTCTTCATTGTCGAATAGATAGGTAGCCTCGTTACTGCCCTTGCTGCCGTCCTCTTCCTCGAATTCGGTCAGCACCCAGGTGATGTTGTCGAGCGCATCAAATTCGAAATACTGCTGACGAATAGTCTTCCCAGCCGGGTCGGTCGGGCTATGGGAAACCAGCCCATCGCAACTGTATTCCTCCAGCCGACCACGCAGGTCGTACTTGAATGTTTCCTCACGCAAGACAGTGCCATTATCACTCAAGCGTTTTGACGTGATCTGGTCGAGCACGCTGTATTCCTGCGCCAGCTCCTGTACTGCCTGCACCAAAAGCCCGGCCTCTGCAACCAGCGCCTGCACACGTTCATTGGCGAACGTAAAGTCTTTGATCGGCGCTTCAGGCACGCTACTGAGGAACACAAACCGACGCAGGCATTCGCGCCCTTGGTGATCGTACTCCAGCTCGGTGGCTAGTCCTTGAGTGCCATCCAGGGTGAGTATGCATTGGGAATTGCTCAGCCCGTCATAGAAGAACCAACTGCTTGTGCTCCCCAGTGCAGTACGCTCCAACAGGCCGCTGGGGTAATAATCGTAGGTCTGCGTCTGGCCGAGAACATCCTTATAGAACAACTGGCGCCCCAACAGGCTGGTGCCGTACTCCATGGTCCAGGTTTCGTCGCCGATGACGCGGGTTTCCTGCTTGATTTCGCCGGTACTGAAATAGACGCGGCTCAATTCCTCTTCCTCCTCCTTGCAGTGGGTAAGCCGGGCGTTGAGCGGGTCGAATGTATAGTCGGCCTGCTTACCCGGAATGCGCCGTAGTTGAGGCTCCTCACCCAGTTGAGGAAGGTATTGATACTCGATGACATTGCCAGCGGCTGTCCGCACCTTGCTCGGTTTGATCTGGCCAGGCTCATAGTGCATGTGCCGCGCCCGTCCGCCGGTAACAGAGGTGATCATACGGTTCAGACCGTCGAAAACCTGCTCCCCCAGCACGACACCGTTGACACTGATACTGATCGGCAAGTCTTCACTGCTGTGCACGGCATAGTCGCGATGCACCACCGACCTGTCCGCCAGTGTCTGGTCGACCAGGCGGCCGAAAGCGTCATAGCCGGAGCGGGTAACGGCTTTACGCGCATCGATCTCCCGTACATTGCGCCCCAAGCCGTCATAGAAGTACTCATGCGTGGCGTACATTTTATCCGCCAGGTCAAAGCGCTGCACTTGGGCAGGCTGCTCGAACAGGTTCAACCAGGTGATGGTCTTGCCCACGCTCAGCTTGCCATCTGCAGACTCGCTCCACTCGGTTTGGGTGGCCAGGTTGCCCTTGGGGTCGGTCCCGTCAGGGTTGGACCCGATCGGGTCATGCTCCTGGAACCGCTTGACCCCGTCCGGCCCTGTCTCGCAACGCTGTACGCCCCAATCGTCGTAGGCATACTGGGTCGCCAACGGCATTTGCTGTTCGCCTTTCCAGTCGTATTCAATTGCCTCGGTCAACTGGCCAAGTTCATCGTAGGTAAACGAGCTGCGTGGGCGAAAGACTTGACGCAGGCGGACATCTTCTGCGTCGACGTCAGCATCGTGCCGCTCTTCGCGGACCACTCGCCCCAGGCCATCAATGTATGAGTTGATGGCAACTCCCTTGACGTCTATTCGGGTTTGCACGGCCTGACCACCCGGTGCGCTCACAAGCCCGTACGTGTAGATGCGAGATGCCCTATACGCATCGTCATTGGGTGACACCGTCTCACGAACCACACGGCGTAACGCATCGTAGGCGTACTCGATTTCAACATCGTTGTCATCGCGATTGAGCAACGGCTCGCCAATGAGCATCGAATGCTTCAGCGTGATCACCTTGCGAACATGGCGCGGCTCGCCAGTTTCTTGGTCAATACTCCCATGATCAAAGCCGGTCACCTGCTGCTCGGTCACCAGCACAGGGTGCCCATTGAGATCGTCCAAGCTGTACGTAAAACCGGTCGTGGTACTTTTACCCCCCATGACCAGGGTTTCCAGCGATGAACGCCCATGGCGCAGCAAGTCGGCAGGGTCATCGACCGGGCTCACGGTGGTCACTTTCAACGCTGCCTGCTCTACCTCGCCAACGACCTCACACAGGCTTTCCTGCGTAAGGACCAGCCAATCGGACGCCGATCGTTTGATCGAGGCACCCGGATAAGCTACCCGAGCGAGCGCCTTGTACTGGAAGCTTTTTCGCAGTACCGGCGCAGGTTCGTCGCCATCCGCTGCGGGATGTTCCGTCACGCTTTTTTGGTTGCGTACGAAGCCGTCCGGGTCGTCTTCGGCAGGGTAATACGCGATCACGGTGCGCTGCCCGGAGGGCAGGATCTGCTCGACCAAATTGCCATGCAGGTCATATACGGTCCTGGTGGCAGGCTCTTGGCGAAACCTGGAAGCATCCCCTAGCAGTGACCACGCCCGGGTTTGCTCCAGCGGTAACTGGAAGTTACGCGGCTGATTGTCGAACTCAGTCGTTACATTGCCGTGATACGTCGTGCTGTTGACAAGTTGGTTCTTGCCTTGCACCACGACCTCACCCACCTGCAAGTGAAAACGGTTGTACGTACGATGAGTGGTGCGCAATACCTGGTCCTTGCCATCCGCACCTTTACCCCATTGAGACGCCGTGCTGCCATACAGGTAGGTGGAGCGGGCACGATAGAGGTTGTCCTCACCATCGTCACGCCAGCTGATACCGCTGCCGTTACCGACGAAGTTGTTCGGCGCCTCAACGCTGTCTTGCAGGACGGTGTAGGTGTAGCTGGTTTTCATCGACGGCTGGCCGCCGCCAGGGTTGACCGTATGCGAGGTCACACGCGGTAACGCCGCACGGGTTCCACCGCCTGGCAGCAGATGGCCTGTATCACCGCCCTCACCGTAGCGGATATCTTCCACACTACCGTAGGGTGTCGAAACCTTGGCCAGGCAGGTCAGACCAAAAGACGTGGTGTATTCGAACCGCCAGTTGCCACCCACTTCGGCCGGCAAGTCGACCTGACGCAACTGCTCATTGACCAGGCTGAGCTTGTATTCGGCGACCGGCTTGCCGCCATTGGCCCCAGGATGCAGCTTGAGTGTTACCGTGCTGCCATAGCTGATTTCCAGCAACGCCTGACCCGTGCCGTCGACAATGCGCTCCAGCCTTTGGTTGGCGGTGTAGCTCAACAGAATACGATGGCCCGAAGCGGCGCGAACCTCAGACGGCAGTGCAACAAGATTATCCCCGGTACCGTACTCGCTCAGCACTTCTTCCATATAGGACTTGTGCACCACACGGTATTGTTTCTTGCCCCCTTCACTGTCATCGAAAAAACGAAAGCTTTCGAGTTTTCTTTCCTTGATGCCCGGCTCTGCACCAGACCCGGTCACCTTGAAACTTTCTCCGGTGTGAAGCCGCAACATGCGCGTAGCCGGCACGTATTGAGTAAGGTCGACATACCACCCCCGGCCGAAGCCGACATTGTTGTCGCTGAATGGATTGAACACCAGGCGAATGGGCAGCTCTGGACCGACCTGATAATTACCAACAAGGGCTGGCAAGTTGATACTTACCGCATACTGGCCAGTACGTGGGTCGACATTATTTTGCACAAAGCTGGACGCATTCAGTGCATTGGAGTGAAGTACAGTTTCAATAGCCATCTTGTTTATCATCCGAAAAAGAATGGTGGGCTCACCTCGGCACACCCGTGCACCCAGGTGAGCCGTTGCTCAACGAATTGAAAGTTTCAGAACATCGCGGTGGGTGATGCCCTGCCTCTCTTCGTCAGCCGTGACAGCAAAAGAAAATGTCAGGGGATGTTCGTTACCTTCCACATCCAGCAGCGTGAACTCCAAGTTTTTTTCAAGCGCCTGGCGATAACCCGACTCCTCGCTTTTTCTCGAGAAAACAAACCCCGTATCCCGCTGCAGGACGATCATCAGTTGCCCGGCACCGGGCTTGGTGCCTTGCACCTTCGTCGGCAGTGCATACGTTCGATGCTTGGCCATGCGGTAAAGAAGTCCGTCGAACAGCAAATCGTCCTTCACTCGGCCATCAACCGACTGGAAGGAGAACCCAGTGAAGCTGACGAAATCATCGTCCAGAACTGGCCCCGGCGACGTCCCGGGCTCCCAAGACCACCGTACAGCCGATTTTGGGTCGGTATCCTTGATGAACAGGCGAGCGAACTTGATTACTCGGCCCTCTCTGAGGACGTGCTCCAGCAACCAGTTGTCGGTACTGGTATCGACATAAGCGAATTCATCGCCCTCGGACGGTGACGCATCCCCCGCCACACGCGTGCGCTTGAAGGAATACAGTTCCTGCGTGAAGGATGGGGTGACCAGCCCGCGCAACTCGAGCTTACCTTTCTCGCCGGTGGCTGCAGACGTGACCGTTTTGCCCGTCAAGGTGTTCTGTATCGACGCAATCACCTTGATCACCCCCGCCTTACGGGAGTGCAGGTAGAATCGGCGGGTTCTGGCCGCCAACGGCGCGCTCCCCCCAGCGGGCGCTGTTGCTTGCCGGTCGATGTTGTTCGCCTCCCTGTTTACCGCCCAGTCCTCCTCTTCTTCATCCGCCTTGCCAACGGCCAAGGCTTCTTCATCCGGCGCCAGGAAAGGTAGCTCGTTGTTGCTGTCCACATTCAAGAACTTCAACGTTGCCAAATCGGCGTCGGAGATCTCGACCGGTTGATCGTTGTGATCGTTACTCGCAGCAACGGTCACCTCAACTTCTATCTGCTGCCAGCCATTGGCGAAGCATTGCGGCGCGCTGATGGCTTTAAGTTCAAAGGTGCTAAGGCTTTCCCATGACAACAGGCCAGCGGTTTCCTGCCGACTTTCGCTGAACTCGACGATGGCGTAGCCGGTGCGCTCAACGCCATCGAACGCAGTCACCACCGCAATGGGTGATCGGGGATCTTCCGGAGGCGTGTAAACGTTGCCAACAAACACTCCTTCGCCATTCACAGTCCACGTTATATCGCGGCCAAGGTCTAGCTCAGGCTCGTCAGGCATTACCGTGAAGGGTATGGATTGAACCGAAAGCCCCTGCACCACGTGGAACGGCACCACGTTCAGGCCCGCATGCCACCTGATCACCACCACCGAAGCTTCAGCACTGTCCCCGTTCTGCCGGTTGGTGCAACGGATTCGCTGTACCTTGAACAAATCGCGGTCGCTGCCAGGCGGGTCGGGCGTGAAAATGGCCCGGCCGCCCCCCTTGTCTTCAAGTTTCCCTATCGGGTTGGCAAGCGTCTGAACTCGCTGCTCCCCCTCCGACAGCAGTACTGCCTCCACTAGGCTCCATTGCAGGCTACCGGCATCGACACTAGAGGCGCGCAGCTCGATCGGATCTTCACCTTGCACCCAGGTGGCAACGCGCGGTACGACCTGCACCGCTCGGGCGGTTTCCATGACCAAGGCATGACTGCGCATTGCGTCACCGCCTTCAGCCGAAGTGGCAGTCACCAGGACCATCTGCTGGTCCTCGACGAAACTGCCTGCAGGACGCGGACTATAGATGGCACCATTGAATGTGCCGACCGCCGCTGGGCGTTTCAGGTTGGTGGCCGACCACTGCACTGGGCCAGGCGCGCCATCAACAGTGAAGGCGATGGTGCGCCCGGATACCACGCTCGCCAAAGCAGGCTCTACCGTTGCGGCGTTCTGCGTTTTTGTCCACTGTCCGGGCACCACAAGGTCGATGCCTGGTTGCGGTGTACCAGTAACGAACTCGTAACCGTTGGGCAGGCTGAAGGTACTGAGCACATCCTTGACCCCACCAGCCCCGAGCTCTGCGATATCCGGAACAAGGATCAGGGTACCCGGCAAATTGGTAGCACTCTCTGCGATCGGATATGGGATTTGGGTACCCGGGGTTGGCTGCCCCCCTGCGCGCAGGTCGATCCCCAGTTTCATGAAGACCAGCGCTGCCCCGTCCCCGAACCGGGGGCTACCTTCACTTTTTCCCCAAGGTGCGAGCATGGTGCGCACCATGAACTGATCCGGGCTCAGCGGATGGTAGTCGTCCATGACGAAACGGCCCAGGGAATAGGTGAGCTGGTAAGCCCGCATATAGCTGATCGATTCCTGCAAGCGCCGGCCAATCATGACCCCGGCATACTCGGTTGGCCCCAAATTGGTGGAAAACTCGACCGCACGGGCAAGGTTTAACTCCAGCGAGGCGAACCGGCTCGTCTTTGGCCGGCTACACTCCAGGGCCAGCGGTGCTTCGACACGATAGCCCATGCCTTCGGTGATGGTGAAGCTTTCCACAACGCGCTTAGGCCTGCCAGGAAGATGCAGAATTCGCATGTACTCCCCGGCAATGATGTTCATCCGCAGCGTCAAGTCCGAGCTGAACCCTGTTGCATTCTGGAAGCCGACCTGGGGCGCGCCCAGCACCATCCCTTGCACCGAAACGCTGATGCGCTCGCCCTCGTCAAGGTAGGCCTCCAGATGGATAGGGTCCATCGCACCAAAGTTAGCAAGCGCATCGAGATACTGCTCACGTAGCACAAGGTCAAGGAGGCTGCGGTCCAAGGCAAGCATGCCACCCCAGCCTAGGCGTGCCGATGTTTCCTGTTTTTCATGCGAAGTAGCCTTAGTATTCATCTCAAACCTCCTTGATGGTTGGGCTGAGAATCTCGGCGTAATTGCGCACCGGTACGAATGGCAGTGGCAAAATCACATAGTCGTGGGTATCGGGAGAGTCGTTGACGTAGAAGGCCGATATGATGACGTACTGGTCGTCAGAACCGGGTGCGGGCTTATAGGTTTGGGTGTTGCTGTCAATGGTCCCACTACCGCGCAGCACGTGCCACTCGATTGGCTCAGGTACCTTGACCTTTTCCATGTCCATACTAAGCCTATAGAAAGGCAGCGCCACGGAGCCATCGGCATTGACTGCCGGCTCTATCCAGTAGTTGGGGCTCTTGGCCCCAACGACCAGCATGTCGATGGTCGCGGGCGTGCCACCTGCAGCCGGCTCAACGGTGACCTCGACCAGGCGCAGCACTCTGTAATGGTTCGGCTGGGTTGGTTCACGCTTAGGCAATGTGGTTGGCGCGGTGTACTTATGACCCCCTGGGTTAAGCGGGTCGGTATCCTCATCGACTTTACCCAGTGTTGGCTGATTCCACTTCAGCTCGGCATTATCGGGAGTGCCTGCCGACAATGAATAGTTTTTGCCCAGGCTTACCACCGCCACCCAAGGGTTCACCGAGACATGGCTAGGTACGATGCTGACCAGCGCGCGGCTGACCTGCTCCCCACTGGTGGCCTTCACAATCACTCGGCGCTGGCCTTCTGTAACCAAGGCGTCATCGGATGGCGCCGTATATCGCCCCACCGACGGTGTAGCGAACTTCCCAGTTTCTCCAGTTTCGCCAGGGAGATTTTCCACTGTCCAGGTGATACCGCTTGTAGACGAGGCGCTGAAATCAATAAACCCACCGCTTGCCACGATCGGTTCCAGAGGCGTGATGGACATCGCGGTGCGCTTGGGCGCCAAGTTACCGAGCAGGGTCAAGTCGTTCGGCACCGCCACGTCACGCGGGTCAACGACATTATCGCCTCGGAATAGCAATTGGTTAAGACGCAACGCATCAATTTCGAACGTCATGTTCTTAAGGCTCTCAAGTTTTTCCTTGGCAGCCTTAATCAATGCAGCCTCCAGTGGCGCTTTTAGATTTTCGGATTTTGCTCTGGCATCTTTGCCAACATCCCCAGACCGGAAGCCATCTTCAATAGAAATCTCTACACTCGATTCAAAGTTGCTCACCGAAAACTTAAGCGTGGTTTTATTGTCCTCTCGCGAAACATCAAACTTACAATCTGCACGAATCTCTACCTTCGCAGAGACCTGCAGAGGAATGGTGTCGCCTGAGGAATTGCCGGTCTGAAGCCAATACACCAAAGTACCCACTGGCATAGCGGAGGACCAGTTTATCTTCAGCATCCTTTTATCGAAAACGACTTCGCTGCCCTTGTCAAACAGGTTGAGGGTGGCGCCGTCCATGTTCAACCTCCAGCGCCACGGCTGCGTTGTCCCACCATGGTTGGTATCAGAATAATTGAACTCGGCATAGGCTCCACCGCTCATGGCGTTGGCCACCAATTTGTAGCGGTTTTCATCCACTCGGTAGCGGTCGTCTTTCAACGCCACCAGGTCAAACTTTCCTTCCATCCAGTCAAACTGGTCAAAGCCCAGCTTCACGACGTGCTGCGCAACCAGCTTGTGCGACAACACTAAATTACTGGTATACGGGTCAGTCGAATCAGGCAGCATGTACAACAAATCTTTATCCTCTGGAGGATAAGCACCTGAATCATTTCCGCGCATGGCAACGAACACCACCACTGCACCGTCCCCCTGATTCGCACTACCCAACACTTTCGCACCGGGTTCTGCATGAGTCCCTAACATAAAGACGCCGGGATTGAGCAGCGAAGTATCGTCAACGGCCAGTTCGCTGAGCGGGAACTGCAGCATTTCTTTATTTTCCTTCGCCCAGGTTTCAAACAGCTCTTTGAAATACAAGCCCAAGCGAACGCGCTCAGGCCCAGTGCCGCCACCACTGAACAGATGGTCATAACCTTTATTGATATCAAGTAAAACTTTACCGCTTTCATCAACGGTACCGGCAGCGGCGTCTAACGTAATGTTCATATCCAGCACAGCGTGCGTAGCGGCGTTGTAGAGGATCAGGGCTTGCACGCTCCTGACCGGCTTGCCATCCAGAAATGTTTCGATCACTTCAAGATGCTTCCCCCCGACCAGACGCATTTGCAACTTAGCTTTCGGGTCCTTCAAGTTCGCATTTTCGAACGACAGCCTCGCCTTGTCGAGACGCAGCCCGAGCAAGACATGCTTGATACCATTGCCGGAGTCGACATTGCCATCGGGTAAAGGGGGAAAGAACAATTCCGGAATATGCGCCCGATCAATGTACTCCTGCGAGAGCAGCGCGTTTGTAGCGCTCCTGGAAAACACTAACAGCGCATCCCAACCCCATGTTTTAGGGCCCGCATCCATTGCTTTATAAAATGCTTCAAGTGATTGATTTTCTACCGCTTGAGCCACTCCAGCACTTTCAATTTTCATCGCTTTAGTCTCCATGCCCATGCATTGATTGGTGCGACGCCAACCCGACCGTCAGACGGATTTAGGCCGACGCCGGCTTCGTCTACTTTGACTTTCTAGGAATGATTAACAGCGGCAGAAGTTTATGCCAACTGTCGCCCTTGTCGAAGCTGACATTTCCGCTGATGGTGTATTGTTTGCCTTCGTCCAAGCCGTTATAAACCGCAACACTCAACCATTGCTGTATCCGCTTGTTAGCGAATTCGACAGGTGTCACCGGCACTCGATCCCGTAATATGACGCCGTCTTGAATGGCCAGTGTGAACAGTTGGTCTGGCGCAGCGAACGGCCAAAGTAACGCGCCGGACACTTCGAGCATTGCACCGTTCGCAACAAGCTTGGACCGCCAAAGTTCGCCGTTGGTCTGGGCTTGCAGGCACTTGATATTGTTATCGAAAGTCAGCGGCTGAACACGCAAGTCCACAGCTTGGGACGCCGCCGAGCGCCCCCCCTCGTCATCGACGATGTGGTAGAACACTTTAAAACGCCTGCTGTTATCCGCGCCGGGCTGGTGCATGTTCGCAGCCACCACGCTGGGGTCAATCTTGAAGCGTCGGCCGCCTTCCTCCACCGGCGTGGTGGTAATCTGCTTGCCGTTATGCTCATAACCGTCCCAGTGAACCTCAAGGTGTTCGCCGGGGCGCAAAGGCACATCAGGCACCGTGACGTAAGCCCCTAAAATCGCGCTGTCCGCCAATAGCACTTGCTTGCCACTGCCATCTTCGCTAGCGCGCTCGATGCCTGGCGCAGCAAGGTTGCGTGCCGTTTCGAACGCGACATCCAGGCGTTGCGACGTCAGCGCATGGCCCGCACGCGCAATTTGGTAGAACACTTGGTGATCACCCGGCACAAGCAACGCCGCGTCAACTCGGAACACGGTTTCATCGCTTTCCAGGCTGCTGGCATCCATACGCGCGAACTGCACCTCAGGCTCGGTCTTGAGAGGTGTTTTCCAGTGCAGAAGCAAGTAGTCCCCCGCTTGCACATCGGGGTTTACCGGCACACGCACAGTTACCCCGTCGGGAAACTTGCCAGGGTCAAGCGGCGCCCCCGTAAAACCATCGAGCTTAGCCTCTGGCAACAGGTCAACGGGGCTCGAAGCCCTTGCTACTGCCATTTCCTGCACAGGGGAAACAACTTCTTCGCCGTTACCGACCAGCGTGACGGTGTACTGAAACGCTACCCTGCCCTCCTGCACGCGAATAAAATGCGACTTGGCCACCTGCCATTGCAAAGGTTCGCCCACATTGGCTTCGGTCACCTCAAACAACTCGCTCGCCGGAGGCGTTACCTCGTCGCCTGCCGCATTGAACTTGCGCACCACCAGTTCGATGCGGTCGCCGGCCTGCATGGCCCGGTAACTTGGCGCCAGCAAACGCACACCTTCTGTTTCAAGGTCTGCTGCGACAATCACACGGTCATGCGACTCTCGCGCCTGCGCAACCGCCAGGGCTTCGGCAACACCGCCACGGTCGCGCAAACCCAAGTAACAAAAGATGCGGTGTGAGTCCGGGGTGCTCTCTGCCGCGTTATCAACCTTGTATGATAAAAATGCCCACCCACCATCAAAGGGTTCAACAAAACGATTAGAAATTATGGCCACCATCGTTCTTGTAGTGTCGTAGTCCACAGGCACTTCGCATTGCGCACCCAGTTCATCAAAAGGCGTGCCGTCTGCGGCGAGGCCTCGCCAGACCGGGTAGATATACTGACCGAACTTCAAGTCCGCATCCTTGATCAAAAACTCTAACGGCTGGCCATTTAGTTTATTGACATCAATTTCACCCAACGCATTTTGCGCGGGGATTTCAGGTGCGGGGTTACGCTGGGACTGTTGTCCCCTATTTTTCACTGGGCGTTGAGGCACCATGGATAGGCTCCAGGCGGGTTGAGATGCCCCTAGTTTTCAGACTACTGCCCATGGCTGGCTACTGGCAGAAATAACAGGTAGCACGCCCGCTCAAGGCACGCTTGCACCTGATAAATCTACCAGGTGACAACCCTTCAAAAACTTGCATGCCCCCTCGATGCCCACGCAGGCACCTTTAGCGCACCTATTAATTCTAATAGGTGTCACACCCCAACAAGTTCAATAAGCTCCGAACACACCGCCTTATTCACCCAACGACGTAAATACGTTTCTTCTAACTGTTCAAGTCACCTGAACGAACAGGGAGCCTAAATATGAGACCATTAAACTGCTGGCGCCTCGCCATCCCATCGGCCATGAAACAATTGATGTTGGCCGCACCCGTGCTTGTGTATGGCACAGCCGCCTTGGGTGCTGGCACCGCAGATTCACCCCAGGCCGACCCAACGCCTATGCTCGCCCTGTACCAGACAGTGGATAACAACACCGAGCCTGCTTGCGGGCTGGAACTGACGGCAATACCTGGCGGCTTACCCCAGAAACTGCTGCCCAAAAAAGAGTGCGCGGAAGTAGACGGTAGCGTCATAGCGCCGCATGCCATCCGCATTCGGAACGTACCGATCAAATCGACGCTTCTGCTCACTAATAACGAGCGTTGTGAAAAGGTCAACAGCGCCTGGGTTGAACTCGATACAAGCCGAGCCAACGCTTCGCTGGAAAAAATAGGCATCGACAAATTATGGACCTACGCTGGTAGCCCCGAGAAACCGGGCTACCTGACCAACAACGGCATCGATAGCAATGCGCCAAGCCGTGGCTTCAGGGTGACCGGCAAAGGTGACCCAATCAAGCAAGGAGAGCTCGCCTGTATCGTAGTCACCTTTGCCGAGAGGGGTAACTGAACATGGCCAGTTCTGCGGGTGCTCACAGCAACGCCACCAACTTCCAGAGCTTTGTACAAAACCAGGTCGACCAGCGCACGGGCCAATACAACTTGGCGATCGACTTGCAAATGCCGGCCGGCAATGACCTGACCGGCCCCAACCTGCCCTTGCGCCTGTCGTATAGCCCGTTCAACACACAAGACTCGGGTTTTGGCACCGGCTGGCAGTTAGCATTGACCCAATACGACCCCGCGACCCAGATGCTTACCTTGCACACGGGGGAAAGCTACAAGGTCACCGGCAGTGGTCCGCAACCGGCTATGCGTGAAAAGAAAATTCATAGCTTTCACTTTTACGACGACGGCGAAAATGGCTCGTACCGGGTGGAGCACAAGTCTGGCCTTGTGGAAATACTGACCCTGCACGATGTGCTCAACCCTATTGCGCTGCCCAGCAAAGTCAGGGCGCCCTCCGGCCACGGGATAACCCTCAGCTACGTCCCAGAAAACCGCCGGCTGGAAAAAATCGTTGATGACTATGGCGCACAGCTGCTGGCGTTGAAGTACACCGATGGCAGGGTAACCATTGATGCTCACCCTGGGGCCGGTGCTGAAGGCCTTCCGTTCATGCGCTACATGCTGGAACTTAAAAACCGAGTACTGGTTGAGGTCAAGCTGCCTCCTGAAGTGGGCGGCAACTGGCGCTTCGGCTACACCACCGCCCGTGGTCTAACCTGCCTTGCCAAAGTATCCGCACCCTCGGGCACCGTGGAGGAAATCCGCTACGGGGAGAATGACGACCCTGGCCATCTGCTGCCCGGGACAAACCCTCAAAGGGCTTGGCCACGGGTGACCAGCCATGAAGTCAAGCCCCGCGCCGATCAGCCACCGATGAGGACGACCTACACCTACGAGCACTTCGACGAGGAAAACAGCATCGAAGTGGCACACAGCTTTGTCGGCAGCAACAGCGGTATCAGCTGGCGTGACGACGGCGAAGACAACCTGTACCGCGCACAATCCTCCTACCGCTACAGCGTCACCGCCCATTACTGGAAAGCAGGCAAGGTCGCACGCAAGCAGACACAGACGTTCAACCGCTACCACCTGATGACCAAGCAAACGCTCGAACAGGATGGCCATATCGAAGAAACCGAAACTGTTTTCCATGAACGCCCCGGCATCGGCTTCGACGATCAGCCGCGCTACTTCCAATTGCCCAAGACCATCACCAAACGCTGGAAGCTGCGTGATGACGCCAGCAAGTTGCACCTGGAAACCGCGATCACCCACTTCGACGATTACGGCAACGTCACCGAGGAGCAAGCCCCCACCGGTGTACGCACCACCTACGAGTACTATGACAAGGAAGGCGAAAAAGACGGAGACACCTGGGCCTGTCCGCCTGACCCGCAGGGCTTTGTGCGCAATTTGAAATGCAAAACGGTTTACCCCGTGCCCAATATGCCCAACGACGCCCCCGTGCAACGTACGCGGCTAACCTACAAAGCCTTCCCGGCGCTAGCCAGCCTTGGCCAGGCGAGCCAGTGGCTTGCGCCTTGTGAAGAACAAGTGCTGCAAGTGTTCAATCCCAGCCAGCCCGATGAGCGCGAACAGCTGCTGCTGAAGGTGGAACGGGGCTACCTGAACCTGCCTGACAATGCCTTCCTGCACGGCCGCCCCGACTACCAGGTAACCACCCGCTATGGTGACGACAGTACCGACACGGTGCGCCGGGCCATTGAAAGCCGCAGTTCACGTATCGAATGGGGGTACCGCAAGGTCGTCGACGACGTCTATGGCCTGGAGTACTGGACCGATGAAACCGTGCTCGGCTTCGATCTGGTGCAAAAGACCACCAGCATGGCTGTATCTAGCCTACATGGTCAGAACGTTTACGAAGAAGATGACACCGGCAACAGCATTCGCCGCCGCTACGACGCCCTGGCCCGCGTGGTGGAGGAAACCCTAGCGCCGGGCCAGGGTATGGAGGAGTCCAAGCAGCGCTATGAGTACGGGCTAGTGAACCATCCCGAAGAAGGCGCTGCCGGGCTGGCCACGCAGTCGGTCACCAGCAGTACCGGCGTGATCACCGTGCTCACCTTCGATGGCTGCAGCCGCATGGTGACCGAAGAACGCGAAGCGGAAGTTGCACAAGACCCAGACACCGCAGCGGGCGATGAGAAACCACGCAAGCGTGAGCGGGTAGCACAGCGCAACTACGATGAATTGGGCCAGTTGAAAGACGAAACCTCCTTCGACTACTTCGACGACAAGACCCTGACGCTGCAAACCACCTTCGAATACGATGCATGGGGCAAGCTGTGCAAGACCACCTTGCCCCACGGCGTTACCCAGCACAGCGAATTCTCCCCGTTCGGCGAAGCTGGCGACATCGTCACCCAATGGGTCGAAACACCGGGCAACCCTGGTGTGCGTCAGCAGCAGCAGGTTACCGAAAGCAATGGCTTCGACAAACCGGCAGCTCACTACCGCTTGGACGACGCAGGCAATATCGTTGGCCGCCGGGATTTCAGCTACGACGGCCTTGGCCGCTGCACCCTCGAAGAACACACCTTCAAACGGAACGACAAGCCGGTCAGCCGGATCAGCAAATACACCTACGACAGCGAAGGCCGGGTGACCCGTAGCGAACGGCCCGACCAGTCGGCCGTACTCAGCCGCTTCGCGCTACACAGTGCCGCCCCGTTGGCCGAACAGCTGCTGGTCGAGCGGCGTAAAGACCTTGAACCCACCCTTGCCTGGCAACGGGATTACGATGGCCTGGAGCGCTTGAAGTCCCTGACGGCCGGCAAACAGAAGGAAACCTATAACTACAAGCGCAACACCTCGCTGGTAGAAACCCGCACAACAGCGCAGCGCACCTTTACCTACCACTACCGCCCTGCGCGCTCTGCCCAACCCAGCCAGATCGACGTCAACACTGCTAAGAGGGCTACGTTCGATTACGATGCCAGGACCTCGTCTATCAGCTCGGCCAGCGACGCCCAAGGCACGCATAGCTATACCTACACCGATCAAGGCTACCTGCTGAGAACCCAATGGGTGGGCGAGGGCGCCATCGGCCACCATTGCGACTACCGCAGTTCGTTTCAGGGAATGCAGTTAGGTTATCGGGAAAGTGACGGCGTTCAGGTGGACCACACCTACAACGACCTGGGCCAGCTTGAAAAGACCTGCCAGGGCGACCTGGTTGCCCAGTTCGAGTATGACGCTCTCGGACGGCTGTGGAAAACCACCACCAAAGACCTGAGCAACACCCAGGTATTGGTGTGCCTGCAGACTTACGATGAACTGGGTAGGGAAATAAATCGCGAGCAAACCCTCACACGGCACGATGGCACCACCCTCAGCCAAAGCATCGCCCTGACATGGCAGGAAGATGACCAGCTACGTAGCCGCACCCTTACCCGTGACGGCAAGCAACTCTTACTGGAAACCTTTGACTACGATACGCTCGACCGCTTGGAGCAGCACAACTGCCAAGGCACTGCCTTGCCACAAAACGGGGCTGGGCGGTTTATCAAGAATCAGTTTTTCGTCTACGACGAACTGAACAACCTGACCGAGTGCTATACCGATTTTGCCGATGGCACATCGGACGAGGCTTTCTACACCTACGACGGTTTCATCCTGAAACAGGCAGAGCACTCGCTGCAGCCAGATTACCCAGCCAGCCAGGCCTTCGAGCACGATGCCGAGGGCAACTTGCTGAACGATGAGCAGGGCAACAAGCTGGTATACGACGACCGCGGTCGCTTGCAGGAAGTACAACGTTCCAGCGATGGGCTACCCCTCTACCGCTACCGCTATGACGGCCACAACGACCTGATAGGTGTGCGCCATGAGCAAGCCGCGGAAGTAACGCGCCGTTACCAGGGCTACCGGTTAACCAGTACACGCGACGCCGACTTGCTCACCGAGTACCTGTATGCAGGCGAGCGCCCCCTGGGGCTACAACGCCCTGCCAGCACAGCAGACAACCGCTTGTTCATGACCGACGCGGCGAACAGCGTGATTGGTGAATGCAGCAAAGACGAACTGCACGCTAATACTTACAGCGCCTATGGCGACTCACCGGACAACGCCCCCTTGGTGGGCCTGCTAGGCTTCAACGGCGAAGTCCGCGAGCGCGCCCTGGGCTGGTCGCTGCTGGGGCGCGGCTACCGCGCCTATAACCCAGGGCTGATGCGCTTCCACAGCCCGGACTCGGCGTCACCAGAAAATGCCGGTATCAACCCGTATGTGTACTGCGGCGGCAACCCAGTCAACTGGTACGACCCAAGCGGCCATTACGGCATGCGTAACAGCACAGAGTACCCGTACGTGCCCCCCGTTGCACAACCCAAGCCCAAGGCCGACTGGCGCTCCTGGCTTGGTGTAGCGCTGGGTGCTGTTTTCGCTGTGGTCAGTTTCATGCTGTTGCCGCCGGTGGGCTTAACCATGGCGTTCTCGCTCGGCGCAGCCAGCCTGGCAATTGACGTGGCTGGCACAGTTGTTTCTGTGGTAGGGCTGGTGACAATGAACGAAACGGCTAATGACTGGGCATTCGGGCTGGGGATTGCCAGTGCACTGAGTACGTTGGGGATCATAGGTTACAGCAGGTTGGCGGCGAAGGGAGCGGGCAAGGCCGCCAGCATTGGCACCCAAACTGACAGCGCCGCTTCGCTGAGCGGACCGCGGGTGATCGCCAGAGAAGGTGATGTTTTCTTCGGGCGTAGATTCGGCACTGCTCCTGGACGACTCTGGCGCAAAGTGACAACGCCATTCAACAATAATATTTCAACCCAAACAGTGGCAACAGGTATAGGCGTTGACGCAGGCACTCAGTTCAGCCCTACGATGCTCTCTGACGCGGCCACCTCCATGTCGCCTCCACAATCGATTCGCAGCACGGCGTCGTCTACAGCGTCCACGGCATCCACGGCGTCTACTGCATCTGGTAATTCAATTGGCTCCTACCAGTTAGAAAATCTGTTTACCGAGCCCGCTCAAGTCGTACCTCCGGCGCCCACTCGAGATTGGAGTGGAAGTGCGATCGGCGCAATGAAAGAAGGGACACTCCACTGGCCAAGCCGAACAAAATACAGCTACGTTCCTCCTAAAAATCCGAAGTTCAACTAGAGGGATACGCCACAACAATCAAATCGTAGAACACGCATAAGTGCAGCCCACAAACGGGTTGCCCTCATGCCTATGAAAACAGAGGGCAACGTGTAGGATTTTCTGACTTTATATCAGCTTTTTCCTACACGACCTTATTCTATGTTGCCGTAGCCTTGTCGCCCTTCCACCATCCCCGACGAATCGTCAAAGTCAATGTGCGGCATACATCAGCGGTGCCTAATATGTTCAAACTGACTCAGCATCGGCAAAAACTTACGCTTTCTTACTTGTCCTTGGGTCTACCCATGGCAGGTTACGTCCTGTCTTTTTTACTTGCTGATCTGGCCCAAGCAGAAGAACGCCCCCTGCAGTTCAATCCCAACTTCATGCGCCAAACCCCAGGCCAGTCCAGCGACGCCAGCGTGGCCGCCCTGCGCACGCTGGCCAATCAAGCGTCGCTGGCGCCAGGCCGCTACCAGGTTGAAGTCATGGTCAACCTGGCCCCGGCAGGCAAGCACGAAATCGACTTCCGAGCACGCAGCGACGGCAAGGGCCTGGAGCCGTGCCTGAGCGCCAACCTGCTGCGCGAGCTGGGCCTGCGCGAACAGGGCCTGGCCGAGCCCTTGCCCAGTGACGAGCGCTGCGTGGACCTACCCGCGCTGGTACCCGATACCACCTACGACCTGGACCCCGGCCAACTGCAGTTGGCACTGTCCATTCCACAGATCGCCCTGCGCCGAGATGTGGCCGGCAGCGTCGCACCAGAGCGCTGGGACAGCGGCATCAATGCTGCATTCGTCAGCTATCAGGCCTCCGCACAGCATTTCAGCGGCCGCGCCGGCACGTCCAACAGCAGCCAGGACCTGAACCTCAACGGTGGCATCAACCTGGGCGGCTGGCGCCTGCGCAGCAGTCAAAGCTGGCGCGACGACGGCGAAGGGCAGGACTGGGTGCACTTCAACACCTACGCCCAGCATGACCTACCCGGCCAATGGGGCACACTGACCCTGGGTGAAACCTTCAGCAGTGGCGACGTATTTCGCAGCCTGCCCATCAAAGGGGTACAACTGGCCACCGACATGGGTATGCTGCCCGACGTGATGCAAAGCTACGCACCCGTGATCCGTGGCGTGGCCCAGACCCGCGCCAAACTGGAGGTGCTGCAGAACGGCTACCCGATCTACACCACTTACGTTGCCCCTGGCCCATACGAAATCAATGACCTGGGCATTGGTGGCAGCAGCGGTGACCTTGAAATCGTCCTCACCGAGGCCGACGGCCAGGTGCGCCGCTTCATACAGCCTTACTCCACGCTCAGCAACCTGCTGCGTGAAGGGGTGTGGCGCTACAACCTCGTGGCCGGGCGTTATGATGGCGCCGACGGCATCGACAACCCGGCCTTGTGGCAAGCCACCCTGGCCCGCGGCGGCAAGTGGGGCACTACACTGTATGGCGGGCTGCTGGGCAGCGAGTACTACGATGCTGCCAACCTTGGCATCGCTCGCGACTTCGGCCCTCTTGGCGCAGTATCGCTGGATGTGACCCAGGCCCGTACCGACCTGGGCGAACAAGGCGGCCAGGTGCAGGGGCAGAGTTACTCCGTACGCTACGGTAAAGCCTTTCAGACCGGCACTAGCCTGCGCTTCGCCGGCTACCGCTACTCCACTGAGGGTTATCGCGAATTCGACGAAGCCGTGCAGCAGCGCAACGCCTCCAGCCGCTACCAGGGCAACCGTCGCAGCCGCGTGGAGGGCTCGATCTACCAAACGTTCAACAACCGCAACTCACTGAGCCTGACTCTGTCCCAGGACGATTACTGGCACACCAACCGCCAGCGTCGCCAATACCAGTTCCAGTTCAATACCCAATACCGTCGCGTCAGCATCAATCTGTATGCCTCTCAGTCGCTGAGCGATACCAGCGGCAGTGACCGCATCGTTGGCCTGGGGGTCACCATTCCGCTGGGCTGGGGCACCTCAACCACTGCAAGTTTCGATGTACAGGAAAGCAACGGCCACTTCAGCGAACGCGCCACCTTGAACGGCGGCTCGCAGGACAACCGCCTAAGCTACCTGGCATCGCTGGCCAACGACCAACAACAGAACAAGACGGCCTCGGTCTCGGTGGGCTACCAGACACAGAAAGTGAACCTGGGTGCCGGCTATACCGAAGCGGATGATTTCCGTAGCCTCTCGGTCAACGCCAGTGGTGCGGTGCTGGCACACGCGGGCGGCGTCGTGCTGGGGCAATACCTGGGGGAGACCACTGCCTTGGTGCACGTGCCGGACGTGCCCGGTGTTGGCGTCGATAACGTGCCTGGTGGCAGCACCGACAGCAATGGTTACATTCTGGCCCCGCACATGCGCCCCTATCGGGTCAACCAAGTAACCCTGCAAACCGATCAGCTCGGCCCTGATGTGGAAATCGAAAACGGTGCCACCCAGGTCGTACCCCGCCGAGGCGCTGTCGCCCTGGCAACCTTCAAAGCGCGCCAGGTTACCCGCCTGATCCTCACCCTACAGCATAACGACGGCCGCCCACTGCCCTTCGGCGCCCAGGTTAATGACCAGCAAGGCCAGCACCTGGCAGTAGTGGGCCAGGCCGGTCAGGCGCTGGTTGCAACCGGTGCCGAGGCCCAAACCCTGGAAGTGAGCTGGGGCGACCGTGCCGAGCAGCGCTGCCTGCTGAAGATCGACCCGTCAACCATGCCGCAAGAGCAAGGCTACCACTTGCAAACCTTGCGCTGCCCTATCCCATGATTCAGTCCGTGCGACGAAGCCGCATGCTTGCAACAGGAACCGACCATGCCCTCTTTATCACGTTATTTCATCGGCATCGCTGCGGCGGCGACGATAATGGCAATGTCGAACCAGGCCCATGCGCTGGGCTGCGAATGGCCAACGGTCACAGGCCCCATGCAGTTCACCCATACGCTGACTGGTGTAAAGTGGGTGGCACGCGAGGCACCCGTGGGTAGCAAGATCTACTCAACCACCACTACCGGCGTAGTGGGCCCCGGCTTTGGATTGGCATGCGACAACAACGGCACGCTAACCCTCACGGCCAATATGGGTACGCCACTACCTATCGCTCCCGGCACCTTCCCCCCTGTCGACGGTAAAGATGTGACGGGCAAAGTGCTGCAAACCAACATTCCGGGCGTAGGCTTGTACCTGGAACTGGGCGGTTTCCTCAATGGTTCGGCCACCAACGCGTTCCTTGCCGACGACGGGGGCGTCGGCGCCATTCCTTATGTGGGTGTAAACCAGCAGAACATGCAGCCCTCCTCAATGCTGATGAGGAACCTCACCATCAAATACATGGCCCTGATCAAGACCGGCCCCATTCCAGCTGGCGTCAGCTCGTTCAATCAAGAGGTTGTCAGGGGTGTAGTCAGCGATGTCGGAGATGCCGTAAGGCTTACCCTGGTCGGGCAAGTCCAGCAGGCCCAGTGCACAGTAAAGGCTGACGCAGTCAGTGCAAACCCGGTACAACTTGGCACTCACGACATCGCCGACTTCACAGGCCCGGGCAGCACCACCGCCCCGGTGGACTTCTTTATCGCGCTCAGCGACTGCGAGGATGATCCGGCCGGCAGCGTCGCCCGCGCCTTCATGCGCCTGGACGGCGTAGACGGCTCCGTCTCGATAGACCGCAGCATTGGATTGTTCAGCCTGACCACAGACTCGACCGCCAGCGGCCTCGGCATCCAGGTACTGCGCAGCGACAACACCCCAGTGCAACTGGAAGAGTTCGTGGATATGGTGGCCCTTGCCCCTGGCACGGTGCGCCTTGATCTTCGCGCACGGTATTACCAGACTGAAGCGACGGTTACCCCTGGCGAGGCCAAAGGTGCACTGACCTTCACCATCGAGTACCGCTAAAGGGCAGGCCATGGTGTGAATTGCCATGGCCGGGCCATTTTCCAGAAAAAAACGCACGTTGGGCAGGATGAACTTGACGCTCTCACACAGCAATTCGATAAACGTTTCGTAGATCGAACCCAATGCTGGACTTATCATCGTCGCCTTCTGGCGATCCACGCGCAGTTGCTCTATTGAGTGAACGACATAGTTCAATGACTGCACAAACTGTTCTCCGAGTTTGGTCAGGGTCGCTAGCCGCTGAGCCCGCCGTAACCGAACATTTAACTCGAAATTCTGCATTTCCCCACCGCATCGCTCGGAATTAGCGGCAGCAACCAGCACGACTGAACACCCCACGCGCCAGACTTATTTCGAACAGGAAAATGCTGTGGGCTGCGCGACAGAGCGATAACCAACTTTCTAAAAACATTTGCTTACACTTCGCGCCTCGACTGGAAGTCCTTCTTCATTGCATGGTTTTCTTTTGGAGACAACTGCCGAATAGCGCCTGTTTGATCAACGCCTACTAACCGGTAATTATCCCTACACATCTACCCCTCATATAGAAACCATCCCGTTCTCTGAGGATTTGACATGGGCGATGAATTAGACAAAAAGTCCGTGCTGCTTGTGGACTGCATGTTGCCAAAGGCCCATCAGTACTCGGACTTCCAGCTTCTGGAGTTGATTTACCAGGTACACGGCGATGATCTTGAGCAACGCTCCCCTTCCCCCCCAAACCCGAAGACGCTTGCGACTCGAAGTTTCTCCGAAACTGTCACTCCCCATCGCCGATGTACTCAGTGCTGAGCGCACTGCTTCGATCTTCAGGACATGACGATCCGTGAGTCCGAGAAACGCGCCGTGCAGATACCACAGTCTCAGCGAAATGGCTTGAGTTCGCGCAACTGTACGCTCAACGACAACTTCCTGGTGGGCGGCAGCACCGTGTCACGCAACAGCAAGTTCACCATCTTGATCGCGGGGCTGGACCAACAGCAGTTTCGCGAGTTCGTGCCCAGCGGTGACAACTACCACAGACTGGCCCGACTGGTGGCGTTTCTGCTTCGCGATGTTGGGGCCTATGACCTGGAGTTGCGCATGCGCGCTCCAGCCCTGGCGCCTTGACCAAGACGAAGCAAAGCAGCTGTTTGAACCAAGTCCTGACCTTTTCGGCCACGGTGTAGGCTCGACGCCGCTCGATTCTGGCCAATACATCAAGCGAATCGTGCCGCTTGATGGAATAGATCGAAGACTTACCCAACGCCGGCAGCACGTCGTTGTCGAAAACACGCTCGATCTACTCCAGTGTGCTCTGCCGGCCCTTCTTGAGCACACGACCGCGGAAGTGCCACGACTTGCTCCCCCCCGCTCACGCCAAGTGAGAGGCCATCGCTATCGCCGAGGGTGTAGTCCTTGCCAGTGGCCTTGGCCTGGCGGACGGTTGCATCTGAGAGTGCCGTGCAAGAGCTCCTGAACATGAAATTCAGGGCTAGATGCACGTGACGCTCGACGCTCCGCTCCAGCAACAAACCGCCACGGTGGGAGTCCGGAGTTCATGGACTAATTTCTGGACTAAAAAAGTCCGAATGCCCATGAATCGGAGTGGCTTTGGCTAGAACGAAAAAAGACGCCGAAGCGTCTGATTTCAACGACTTACAGACCTCCATGGAACTCTGTAAATCTATATTTGGAGTGGGAAACGAGACTCGAACTCGCGACCCCGACCTTGGCAAGGTCGTGCTCTACCAACTGAGCTATTCCCGCAATTTGAAGCTTTACCGCTAATCGGCGTGAAGCGCCTTTACAGCCTTCACCACCACTGCACCGTGCGAACGCCACAGTATTCAAACTGGAGCGGGAAACGGGACAACCGCTTTCCACGTATCTCCTTGATTCAACAGAGGTCTTTGGAACACCCCTCTGTTTGAAACACTAAATTATGTACTGCCTCAGAAAACTTGGCAAGCATTTTCTGACGAAGCTGTTCCAAGCGCTTGTTTTTTGGTCGAATGACCCGACAGCTTTAACCAAAGCTGATGACAGACTGCCTCAGCGCCTCCCGCATGGACTGACAAAATCCATCGAAGCAGGAATGCGTTTCGCGTTCTCAATCGAGTCAGGAAACCGTATTCCAGGCAAGCTCTCACTCAAGCGCCATTGATCAAATTTTGACCGGGCCATTTTTGGCCCAATCGGGCCAAAAATGGCCCGGTCAATTTCCTTTATTTTCAATAACTTAGATAACACCGAGCCAAAAATGGCCCGACACCCCTGAATTCCCCGCGTTTTATCTCGCCGAATACGCCTTCCCAAAATCATCCAAGCACCCGCCACCCCCAGTAAATTCGCGGGTTTCAGCGATTTCTCCGAATCAAAGCAAATGTTGGCATGCCCCCTGCGATGTCGTCATCGTCCCCGCATGGGACGGAATCAACGGCCGCTGCGGCCCTCTCGACGACATAAGGAATCCGTCATGTCCACACCCGCCTATATCTCCATCACCGGCAAAACCCAGGGCAATATCACCCAGGGCGCTTTCACCTCCGACTCGGTCGGCAACATCTATCAGGAAGGTCACGAAGACCAGATCCTGGTGCAGGAAATCAAGCACCGCGTCACCACCCCTACCGACCCGCAAAGCGGCCAACCGTCCGGCCAGCGTGTGCATAAGCCCTTCGTCTTCACCTGCGCGCTGAACAAGGCTATCCCGCTGCTGTACCAGGCCCTGGCTACCGGCGAAACCCTGAGCAAGGTGGAAACCCAGTGGTTCCGCACTTCGGTCGAGGGCAAGCAGGAACACTTCTTCACCACCCTGCTCGAAGACGCCACCATCGTCGACATCAACACCGTGCTGCCGCACGCCCAGGACACCAGCAAGTCCGGCTACACCCAGCTGATCGAGGTCAGCATGGCTTACCGCAAGATCACCTGGACTCATGCCGTGGCCGGCACCGAGGCCTCCGACGACTGGCGCAAGCCTGTCGCCTGATAAGCGAACCGCCGTTGCCGGCCACCGCCAGCAGCGGTTTCTCTTTGCCCACGGACAGCCGGATATCTCATTCCGGCCCGCAAGGAGCACGTCATGCCGCGCCAATCCGACCTGCACTTCACCGTCACCGCACCTGCCGGCGATTTCGAGGTGGCCGCCTTCTCCCTCGACGAGGCCCTCTCCACACCCTTTCGCCTGCACCTCGAGCTGGCCAGCTTCGACCCGGCCATCGATTTCGCCCAGCTGCTCGACCAGCCCCTGACCCTCAGCATTGCCCAGGGCAGTGTTGTGCGCCATGTCCATGGCCTGGTCAGCACCTTCGAACAAGCCGACACCGGCCACCGCCGCACCCGTTACCGTGCCACCGTCGAGCCCGCCCTGGCCCGCCTCGGCCTGTGCGCCGACTGGCGCATTTTTCAGGCGTTGAGTGTTCCCCAGATCATCGAACAGGTCATCGCCCAGCACAGCATCACCGATGTCGAACTCGTTTCCACCCGTGAGCACCTGCCGCGCGAATACTGCGTCCAGGCCGGCGAGACCGACCTCGCCTTTGTCGAGCGCCTCGCCGCCGAGGAAGGCTTCTACTACGCCTTCGAGCACCGCGCCGACGGCCACCGCCTGGTCTTCAGCGACCGCCTCTACAGCCACGGTGCCATCGACGGCGAACCCGTCACCTACAACCCCAAGGCCGGTGGCGATGCGCCCAGGCCCGCGCTGCACCGCTTCGTCTATGCCGAGCAGGTGCGCACCGCCCGCCAGACTCAGCGTGACTACACCTTCAAGCACCCACGCTACAACCAGCAGCACAGCGTCGACGGCGTTGAGCTCGACCACCAGCGCAGCGACTACGAGCGTTACGCGTACCCTGGCCGCTACAAACAGGACGAGGCTGGCAAGCCCTTTACCGAGACCCGCCTGCTTGCCCTGCGCGGCGATGCCCGCCTGGCCCGTGTCGAAGGCGACGATGCCCGTCTGCTGCCCGGCCCCGCGTTTACCCTCAGCGGCCACCCGCGCGACGACATGAACCGCGGCTGGCGCACCCTGCGCTTGCATCACGAGGGCGTGCAGGCCACCAGCCAGCAGGAAGACGCCGCCGACGCCGAACAGGGCACCCGCTACCACTTCAGCGCCGAGCTGCTGCATGACCACACCGACTGGCGCGCCCCGCTGCCGCCCAAGCCACGTATCGACGGCCCACATATTGCCACCGTAGTAGGCCCCAAGGACGAAGAGATTTACTGCGACGAGTTCGGTCGGGTGAAAGTCCAATTTCCCTGGGATCGCCTGGCAGTAGGCGACGAACACAGTTCCTGCTGGATTCGCGTTGCCCAGAACTGGGCCGGCGCCGCCTGGGGCCATATCGCCATCCCGCGCATTGGCCAGGAAGTCATCGTCGATTTCCTCGACGGTGATTGCGACCAGCCCATCATCACTGGCCGAACCTATCCGGCCACCCATCCCACGCCCTACGAGCTACCGCGGCACAAGACGCGGATGACCATCAAGAGCCAGACCCACAAGGGCCAGGGCTTCAACGAACTGCGCTTCGAGGACGAGCATGGCCAGGAGGAAATCTTCATCCATGCACAGAAGGATCAGAACATCCGCGTCGGCAACGACGAAACCATCGTCGTCGGCCGCGACCGCAGCGAACAGGTGGAGCACGATGAAACCATCACCATCGGCCATGACCGCCAGGAGACGGTAGGCAACGACGAGCAGGTGACCATCGGCCAGGACCGCCGCCATGCCATTGGCCAGGACGACTACCTGAACATCGCCCGTAACCACAACATCCAGACGGGCAAGGATCGCATCGAAGAGGTCGGCAACGACCGGCGCGACAAAACCACCGCAGACCACTGGATCGAGATCGGCGGACACCTGTACCAGAAGGTCGAAGGCCGCGTCGAGTTGCAGGCCGGCCAGGCCATCGTCCACAAGACCCAGGTATACGAAATCCAGGCATCTGAGGCCGTGGTACTCAAGGCCCCTGGCGGCACCCTGCGCATCGACGACTCCGGCATCACCCTCAATGGCGTATCACTCCAGTTCAATGGGCCACTTGCGTTGCAAACGAATGGTTCGGGCCACTCCATCGCCGCCAGCGGCGTGCCGACCCCGAGCGATCCGGTTTGCGTCAGTTGTTTGCTCAAGGCCATCGCCGAAGGGCGCAGTGTCGTTCGCATGGAGGGCATATGAGCAAGCATTCCGCCGCAGCCCTGATCATTGACGAGCTGCGCGAGTCCCCAGCCTATCGCTTGGCCGGCCTGGTCGAAATGTCCCGACTGGAGCCAGCCGAACGCAGTGCGCTGCGGGAAACGCACAGGGGAAACGCCTGGCCCCTGTTGCAACAACCGGAGCTCGCCAACCTGCGCGAAATCGGCCCCTGGCTGTTCGGCACAAAGCCCGATGCCGACCTGCAAGGTCAGTCCGACTTCTACAGCGCCCTGGGCCGGACAGCGGGTGATGCTCTCTGTGGCTGGATCGTCAGTGCCCTGCCTCCCGCCAGGCTGGCAGAGCACCTGAGCAAGGCCGCCGTGGTCGAAGGGCCGGATGATGCCAGCTACATGCTTCGCTATCACACCGAGCACGCTCTGCCCATCCTGCATGCCCGCCATGACCTGCCCGGTATCGCCGAATGGCTGGCGCCGATCCGCAGCTGGTGGGTCGCCCTGGCGGACCCGCAACACAGAGCCTGGCGACGCCTCTCCGGCTACGACAAGCCGGAACACCTGCATGTGCCGCCCATCCGGATTGACCAGGACTGCTGGGACATGCTGGCGGGAGACCCGCTGCTCTACCGCCTGGCGGATCAGCTCAAGGCGCCACTGCAAGCCGTGGGTGCCAAAGAGAACTGCCAGAGCACACGGCTTGGCCTGGTTCGCCAATACCTGGAGCAGGCCCGCCAACACGGCCTTACCCGCCAGGCCGACCTTGTTGACTACGTCACCCTCATGGCCCTTCAAGGGCCAGCCCTGCACAACACACCAGCCTGGCAGCAAGCCCTGAACGACGCCCTCAACCACGGGCGGCCGCTCGCCGAAGCCCTTCAGGCGCGTACGCGCCAGCGGACATACTGAGGAACCCCCATGTACGACTGGAAAGAAACCTTCGAACTGTGTGCAGAGAACCGCAGCCAGCTGGAGCAGCTCTTCAGCCCGGGGCCGGCCGTCAGTTGCACCCGCACCTTCGCCATCCTGCCGCTGCGCTACGGCGTGGTTTGCGGCAGCGCCGCGCAACGCCGCGCACTCCCCGAGTTGCCAGCGCATCTGCGCCGCCCCCACCAGGTCGGTGAACTGAGCGAAGCCAGCTACGCCATCCGCCCGTTGCGCGAAGGCTTCCTCTACGTCCTGATCAAGCGCGCCAGCACCGGCCAGTACGCCTGGCACAGCCAGTACCGTATCTCGCCTCTCGGCACGCTTGACTTCATCGACCCGGACAAGCCCTGGGATACCCTGGCGTCACTCAACCCCCTGGAAGCCATCAGGAGCATGACCTGGCTGTTCAAGATCCACGACCTCGACGACGTCCAGGATCTGCGCCTGCTCTACAGCCCCGACCCGCTGACCCAGGACACCCTGCGCAAGTACCGGATACTGCAGCTCTACCGGGATACGCTGGCGTCCATCGACATCGCCAGTTGCGCCAGCGAGACCCCATCCGAGGCACTCCCCCATGTCCTCACCTACGAGCGGTTCGACCTGATCGCCGACTTCGCGGCGCAGCACCAGGGCGCACTCAAGACACTGATCCAGGCCCAGCCGTTCAATGGCGCGAACGTCCCAGTGATGGCTGCCCGCGCGGAAATGATGCCCACGGCGAACAAGCCGCAGCATCGCGGGGTGGCCATCGTGGTGGACGACGCCATCGGCATCACCCAGGAACTCAACGCCTGGCGCAATGCCAGCCTGGAACCCCTGGACGCCTTCATGCAGCGCACCGACGCCGAAGGCCTGGACAACCAGCGCAAGTTCACCATCGCCTTCGCCATCGAGAATATCCGCAAGGCGCTGGCCGAGCAGGCCGAACACAGCTACACCCAGCACCAGAACACCCTTGGCGTCACCTATACGTCCTCCGAGTACTCGCAGAACAACGCCCAGGTCGTGATGATGTCGCGCGGCAACATGCGCTCGTTCCGCAACCCCGAGCATCAGCAGCAGGTGCAGCAGGCTGAAATCCGCCAGGCGCGGGAGCGGAGCTGGGAAGACTACGCCCCCTACATCGACGAAGGCATGCGCCAGGACTACCTGCGCGATTACCGGGCCGTGGTCGAGGCCGTCGACCAGGCCAGGGATGCCCGCGCCGCCGACCACCTGCTGTGGCTGCAGAGCGAAGCATTGCTCGATGCCCTGGCCCGCTATGACCGCAACGACCTGGAACAGGGGCTGCTGTTCGAGACCCAGATGGCCAAGGCCATCGTCGGCATGAACGCCACCCGCGTCGGCGATGCGCTGCTGACGCGCTGGAGCGAACAGGGCATCTCCAACGACAACCTGTTCTGGCGCTCGCTGGCACAGAACCAGGAATCGGCTGAAGACGAACTGAACACGCTGTTTGGCGAACGTACCGGCCTGATGCTGGGGCTGCTCGACGAAGCCCAACTGCAGGAACGCCTCAAGGGCCTGACCGACATCTACACCGCCAGCCTGGCCCTGGTCGAAGAACTGGCCGCCGTAACCACCTCCGGCCCGCCGGCCGACCGCCTCGCCGGGGGCGCGCTGCTGGTCAGCACCCTGGGCAGCCGGCTGTTCCAGAACCGCCTGGCAAGCGCCCTGGACAAGCCGGCCAACTGGCTGCTGGCCAATGCGCTGCAGGCGCGCCTGGGGCGCTTCGCGCAGCATTTCCACCTGGAGACGCGGGGTGGCACCGCGTTGAGCCAGGGCGCCACCCGGCGCCTGGATCGCTCGACGGCCAGCAGCTTCGACCAGGCCCTGCGCGCCGGCATCAAGGGGCCGATGACTGAGGTGCGCATCGGCAGCCTGGTGGCGGTGCTGGAAGTCTGGAACCTGATGGTCAAGGCCGATGCGGCCGACAAACAGAGCCGGGAGTACATCGAGATCGCCGCGGCAATGATCGGAGTATCGGCAGCGGCACTGGAATTGGGAGCGACGGCGGCGGGCTTTGCCGAAAGGAGCGGCAGTGCAGCCGTCCAGCAGGCGGGCAAAATGTTCAGGGGTGGCTTACGGCTGGGAGCAGGCACACTGGCAGGCGTGGCGGCGTCGGTGGGGGCTTGGTATGACTACACCGATTTCTGGGAAAATGCTAAGAATGAAAATACATCTATCGACTATCTATACTTTCTTCGTGCAACAGCACAAACCGGTGTTGCCAGCTTGTCACTTGCGATTGGCCTCGCCTCATCCGGTCCCTTCCTTGAGTATATGATCAAGCGGCATGGTGGAAACTTTGGCATTCGCGTGATGTTCGAGAGAACATTGGTAGTTTCTAAATCCTTAGCTGCACGCATGGTATTTATGCTTCGCATCTTCTTTGGCCTGAATATCCTTATTTTTGCCATTACTGCGGGCTTGATGTATTTTCTGCCCAATGATCTCCAACGCTACTTGAGCCTTAGCACTTTCCGCAAGGATCGCAGCAAGGGGATAGTCGACACGGAAGAGAAGGAGATAGAGATTATGCAGCGCGCAGTAGGGAGTACACTCTAAATGTATTTATTTGAATGGGGATTTCATTGGTCGAAGAGCCAGAAATCCTATGAAGAAATTGCAGAAGAAGCCAAAAATCAGCAACACCAGCCGGGGCAACCTGTACTCAATGCGCCGGAAAGCGTTCAGGAGTCGGTATCGAAATCGGTTTATGATAACGAGTCGCTCTATGCCTACAACGATACTTATATCGATGTGCGCACACCTAACGATGAAAAGCGCGGCTTAATCACACTGGCCGCAGGCGGCACCGGCAGCATGTTAATGTGGGGAGCACTTGCTGCATTCTGGCTGGCCATTAGTCGACTATACGACTCTTCCTCCGGCTCTCCAGGACTTGAGTTCTATATATTCGGGTTGATCTTGACACCAGCCACCGGAGTCCTTGCTCTTTACTTTTACTTTAAATACGCCTTTCGCTTCCTATTCCTCGAAGCCTTCACCGCCCGCCGCCTGATCATTCGTTTCAACCGCATTACCCGCAAAGTCTACCTTCTGCGCCCCAACCTTATCGGCGGCACCCGCATCATGGATTGGGACAAGACCCAGATCATCGTCGAAAAGAACATGACCGAACTCGAAGGCACAGGCGGTTTTGTGTGGCTCAGTTGGGACAGAGGCGACGGCACCGATCTCGAAGGCAATCCCACTGATGACATAGAGGTTGCCTTCGTCGGCAAACCCACCCGCAACGCCAGCGAACTGCTGGCCTTCTGGGAATATATCCGCCGCTATATGGAAGACGGCCCCGCCGCCGCCCCGGCGCCCGAAAAACTCATTCCCAAATTCCCCTGGCCCTGGCTGTCCCTCAAGGCCGCCTGGGGCCTGGACACCCGCTTCCTGCGCAACAGCGCCCTGTGGGTGTTCATGCTGCTCAACATCCTGATGCTGCCGCTGATCCTGATCCACGCCTTCGGCCACTGGCTGTCCCTGCTGCTGTGCTACGAGCCGCGCTTCCCCCGCGTGATCGAGGAAGCCGGGCGAGCATCGGCGCGAACGGAAACCTAGAGGCCCATCTACATGCTCAGCTGGAAAGAAACCTTCGAACAGTGTGCAGAGAACCGCAGCCAGCTGGAGCAGCTCTTCAGCCCGGGGCCGGCCGTCAGTTGCACCCGCACCTTCGCCATCCTGCCGCTGCGCTACGGCGTGGGCTGCGGCAGCGCCGCGCAACGCCGCGCACTTCCTGAGTTGCCACCGCACCTGTGCCGCCCCCACCAGGTCGGTGAACTGAGCGAAGCCAGCTACGCCATCCGCCCGTTGCGTGAAGGCTTCCTCTACGTGCTGATCAAGCGCGCCAGCACCGGCCAGTACGCCTGGCACAGCCAGTACCGTATCTCGCCTCTCGGCACGCTTGACTTCATCGACCCGGACAAGCCCTGGGATACTCTGGCGTCACTCAACCCCCTGGAAGCCATCAGGAGCATGACCTGGCTGTTCAAGATCCACGACCTCGACGACGTCCAAGATCTGCGCCTGCTCTACAGCCCCGACCCGCTGACCCAGATGACCGAGGTGCGCATCGGCAGCCTGGTGGCGGTGCTGGAAGTCTGGAACCTGATGGTCAAGGCCGATGCGGCCGACAAGCGCAGCCGGGAATACATCAAGATCCTTGCGGCAATGATCGGGGTATCGGCGGCGGCCTTGGAGCTGGGGGCGACGGCGGCCAAATTTGCCGAAAGCAGCAGCAATGCCGCCGTGCAGCAGGCGGGCACAATATTCAGGGGTGGCTTGCGGTTGAGTGCGGGGACACTGGCGGGCGTGGCGGCGTCGGTGGGGGCTTGGTACGACTTTAAAGATGCCAGCAAAGAGTTTGGCTCAAAAAACCTCTGGCTTGCATCTGCATATGGACTTCGTGCAGCAGTACAAACTGGCGTAGCAGGTCTGTCAATTGCCATTGGTTTAGCTGCATCCGGCCCATTCCTTGACTATATGATCAAGCGGCATGGTAGTAGCGCCTTTATGAGCTCAACGCTTAAGGTGGGTGTTAATACCTCGAAATTCCTGGCGGCCCGCATGGTCTTCATGCTCCGTGTCTTCTTCGGCCTGAATCTTCTCACTTTCGCCATTACGGCTGGTCTGATGTACTTCGTGCCCAACGACCTCCAGCGCTACTTGAGCCACAGCACCTTCCGCAAGGATCGCAGCAAGGGCATCGCTGATACGGAAGAGAAGGAGATCGAGATCATGCAACGCGCCGTGGGGAGTACGCTCTGATGTATCTGTTCGAGTGGGGATTTCATTGGGGAAAGAGCCTTTCTTCTTATGAGGAAAGGCTGGAGGAAGCAAAGAATCAGCAGCGTCAGCCGGGGCAACCCGAACTGAACGCCCCGGAAAGCGTTCAGGAGTCGGTATCGAAGTCGGTTTACGATAACGAATCGCTCTATGCTTACAACGACACGTATATCGATGTACGCACCCCAAATGATGAAAAGCGTGGCTTGATTACACTGTTTGTCGGGGGTATAGGCGTGATGCTTACAAAAGCTCTCTTTGAATTTCTATATATCTTCTACAAATTTGTTGTTACTGGGCACGCAGAAAATGGAGAGATACTAAAAACATCCGATTACTTCGCTTCTATAGGCATCATCCTTATTCCAGCTTGCGCTCTTTGTATCTACCTCAAGTATGCCTTTCGCTATATATTCCTGGAGGCCCTCACCGCCCGCCGCCTGATCATTCGTGTCAACCGTATCACCCGCAAGGTCTACCTGCTACGCCCCAACCTTATCGGTGGCCTGCGCATCATGGACTGGGACAAGACCCAGATCATCGTCGAAAAGAACATGAGCGAGCTGGAGGGTACGGGCGGTTTCGTGCTGCTCGCCTGGGACAGAGGCGATGGCACTGACCTCGACGGCAACCCCACCGATGAAACCGAACTGGTCTTCGTCGGCAAACCCACCCGCAATGCCAGCGAGCTGCTGGCCTTCTGGGAATACATCCGCCGCTATATGGAGGACGGCCCTGCCGCCGCCCCGGCGCCCGAGAAACTCATTCCCAAGTTCCCTTGGCCCTGGCTGTCCCTCAAGGCTGCCTGGGGCCTGGACACCCGTTTCCTGCGCAACAGCGCCCTGTGGGTGTTCATGCTGCTCAACATCCTGATGCTGCCGCTGATCCTGATCCACGCCTTCGGCCACTGGCTATCCCTGCTGCTGTGCTACGAGCCGCGCTTCCCCCGCGTGATCGAGGAAGCCGGGCGAGCATCGGCGCGCCGGCATCAAGGGGCCGATGACTGAGGTGCGCATCGGCAGCCTGGTGGCGGTACTCGAAGTCTGGAACCTGATGGTCAAGGCCGATGCGGCCGACAAACAGAGCCGGGAGTACATCGAGATCGCCGCGGCAATGATCGGAGTATCGGCAGCGGCACTGGAATTGGGAGCGACGGCGGCGGGCTTTGCCGAAAGGAGCGGCAGTGCAGCCGTCCAGCAGGCGGGCAAAATGTTCAGGGGTGGCTTACGGCTGGGAGCAGGCACACTGGCAGGCGTGGCGGCGTCGGTGGGGGCTTGGTATGACTACACCGATTTCTGGGAAAATGCTAAGAATGAAAATACATCTATCGCCTATCTATACTTTCTTCGTGCAACAGCACAAACCGGTGTTGCCAGCTTGTCACTTGCGATTGGCCTCGCCTCACCCGGCCCCTTCCTTGACTATATGATCAAGCGGCATGGTAGTAGCGCCTTTATGAGCTCAACGCTTAAGGTGGGTGTTAATACCTCGAAATTCCTGGCGGCCCGCATGGTCTTCATGCTCCGTGTCTTCTTCGGCCTGAATCTTCTCACTTTCGCCATTACGGCTGGTCTGATGTACTTCGTGCCCAACGACCTCCAGCGCTACTTGAGCCACAGCACCTTCCGCAAGGATCGCAGCAAGGGCATCGCTGATACGGAAGAGAAGGAGATAGAGATTATGCAGCGCGCAGTAGGGAGTACACTCTAAATGTATTTATTTGAATGGGGGTTTCATTGGTCCAAGAGCCAGAAATCCTATGAAGAAATTGCAGAAGAAGCCAAAAATCAGCAACGCCAGCCGGGGCAACCTGTACTCAATGCGCCGGAAAGCGTTCAGGAGTCGGTATCGAAATCGGTTTATGACAACGAGTCGCTCTATGCCTATAACAATACTCATATCGATGTGCGCACTCCCAATGATGAAAAGCGCGGACTTATTACACTATCCATAGGCAGTGCTGCAGCAATACTCCTATGCATGCTGTTCGGCCTGATATGGATCATTATTCAGTTCGCAGTAACAGGCCATGCGAAAAATGGGGAGCCAGTGGGGGCGTTTGACTTTACAGTCCTGAGCTTCGCCCTATTAATCCCGATCTCCGCCTTATATATTTACTATAAATATGCTTTCCGATATATATTTCTGGAGGCTTTCACCGCCCGCCGCCTGATCATTCGTTTCAACCGCATTACCCGCAAGGTCTACCTGCTGCGTCCCAACCTTATCGGCGGCACCCGCATCATGGACTGGGACAAGACCCAGATCATCGTCGAAAAGAACATGACCGAACTCGAAGGCACAGGCGGTTTTGTGTGGCTCAGTTGGGACAAAGGCGACGGCACCGATCTCGAAGGCAATCCCACTGATGACATAGAGGTTGCCTTCGTCGGCAAACCCACCCGCAACGCCAGCGAACTGCTGGCCTTCTGGGAATATATCCGCCGCTATATGGAAGACGGCCCCGCCGCCGCCCCGGCGCCCGAAAAACTCATTCCCAAATTCCCCTGGCCCTGGCTGTCCCTCAAGGCCGCCTGGGGCCTGGACACCCGCTTCCTGCGCAACAGCGCCCTGTGGGTGTTCGTGCTGCTCAACATCCTGATGCTGCCGCTGATCCTGATCCACGCCTTCGGCCACTGGCTGTCCCTGCTGCTGTGCTACGAGCCGCGCTTCCCCCGCGCCATCGAGGAAGCCGGGCGAGCATCGGCGTCGGCGGAAACATAGAGAGCGAACCAATACCATGCAAATTCCAACGTGGGAGCAATTCTCCGCTGTATTCGCCGCCCCCGGCGACGAGCAGGCACATGCCGTGCGCGAAGCCTTTATCCAGCAGTTCAACGAGCGCGCGGGGGATCAGGCGGCATCGTCAGTAGACGATTACGTGAACGCCTTGATCACAAGTTATGGCTACTTCCTGGATTTCAAGGAAAGCACCTTCGGTATCGTCGAGTGGCTGGAAGTAAAGCTGGGTAGTGCCTTCACCGCCGATTTCGATGATGATGGCGATACGGTGAAAGTGCGCTTTGCAGGCGAGGAGATCGTGCAGTCTTACCACCACATGGGAGACGATGAGTTCGAGCAGGATCTGGCGCAGCTTGAACACCTGTTGGGTGACCAGTACTTTTTCGTCTACCGCTATCTGAGCGACGGGTGCTTCAGCGGTACCTTGGAGTTGCTGCTGGTGTCCGCCGGCGATTGGCGTCGGGCTGAAACGGTTTATGGCCAGTCCCGGGTAGCAGCCTACTTCAAGCGCTGTGTCAGCGACGCGCCACCCCCTGTAGCGAACGATGCACCTTCCGTTACTGCAGGCACTCCATCATCTGCCAGTCTGGGGCAGACGTCCGCCAGCAACAGGGCACCCAATGAAGAAGAAAGCGAGTGGGGCACGTTCTATCGGCTCAGAGCCAAGATGTTCCTCTGGGTCATTCTGCCAGTGCTGGTTGCGTTTGCTCTCAGCGTCGGGTGGGGGCTGCTGAAGGGCAATACCTTGCAGCCCCTGCAGCCAAAAGGCTGCAAGAACGTGGACAACGTTTTCCGCAACCTGCCCGCAGAACAAGCGGAACCCCTGGAAGAACAGATGCGCCAGCAGCTCGGTTGCAAGAGCGAATAAAACTGCACGGTGCCGTGCACCGAAGGAGAGAAAAATGTCAGGACGCGGCGCGATTCGCCTGGGAGACAGTCATTCCGGCGGCGGCACGATGATCGAGGCCAGCGGCTTTCCCGTGGACGGCATCCCGCAGTGCCTGCTCGGCGACGAGGCGCAATGCCCGAAATGCAAGGGCACCTACCCGCTGGTCTCGGGCGGTGACGGCACGGCCATCCAGAATGGCCGTCCCATGGTGTTCGAGCCCGCGCAGCTCGCCTGCGGCTGCACTGTCTCATCATCCTGTGCAGAGCACTACAACAAAGCATAACCGGCTGCTAGAGGAGAGCTTCTACTATGCACAACCCACCCCATCCAGGCGAGGCACTGCGCCTTGATGTGCTTCCGGCGCTGGGCACGAATCTCGATGCCCTGGCAGCGCACCTGGGCTATTCAAGCCGTCAGTTGCGGTCGGTACTCAATGGCCGGGCGCCTATCCATGCCGACCTGGCCCACCGACTGGAGCTGGCCGGCCTTGGCACAGCACGCCAATACCTGGCTGAGCAGCAGGCCTGGTCGCTCTGGCAAGCCCGGCAGCGCCCGCATCCGCCCATCGCGCGGCTGTACACCCCGCAATACACGTGACAGGCAGGCCTACGGTCGTCAGTTGCCGGCAATGCGGTGACGCCACAGAACGCATTGTCGCCTGACACCCGTTCAGGTCTCCGGTGAGATAGGAACACGGGCCAACCAGCCCCCGACACCGGAGAAATACTCATGACGATCCCGCAAACGCCTGCACACACGCACAACACCCAGTTCGCCACCCCGACAGCCCTGATGCTCGATGCCCGCCTCACGCCACTGGAGCGCAATGGCTGGCAGGTGCTGCGCATGCTGCGTGCCCCTGACGGCATCAGTTCGCTTGCCAGCCTCGGGCAGTTGCGCCGCTACCTCACCTCTATTCCGCTCGGCCAGAAAGCCGGCCATGAAACGACCTGACGCGTCCTGGTGGTACTGCGCCTGACTGGCTGGATCAGCCTGGCCGGTCAGCAGCGCGACCCGCTGACCGGCCATGTCCTGAGCGAGCAGTATCCGGTGCATGACCATTCGCACCGCTTCGCCCAGGCCTGCGCCCTTGACCCGACACTGCCGCAGTTGCTGCGCGAGGCCACGGGGCACGACAACAACCAGGTGGCGCGTGTGGCCGTGCATATCCAGGCCGCACTGGCAAACGCCTCGTCCGGCGGTGATGACTCCGACGACGCAGGCCCGACGACCCCGAGGGTTTCCGACGAATCCACGACCGCACCGTCGCCGGAACACCCGGTCGACATCCCGCCTGCTCAGTGCACTTCGGTTCCGCCACAGAACACGACGATGGCTGCCGTAACGGAAGGTGCCGACCCTACGTATAGTATGTATAAGTATAAAAAAAGTACGTACCGCGCGCGCGAAGAGGGGGCTGTGGATAACCCGCCTGCGTTGCCTCCCTGCCTGGGCCGGCTTGCCCCACGGCAGCAGCATGATGTGGTCGTGGCCTTGCGGCGCCTGCCCGAGGCCCAGCGCCAGGATGTGCTCGACGAGCTGCAGGCCCGCAGCCAGAGCGGCACGGTGCACAACGTGATCGCCTATTTCTTCGGGTTGATCAAGCGGGTGCTGGCCGGGGAGTTCCGCTTTTGGGCTGGCCGCAAGCTGCGCCAGCCTGCCAGTCCGGCCGTTGCGGCAAAACCCGCCGTCACCCCGCCTCCATCCTCAACGCCAGCCCCCGAGTTCAAGCCCGCCGACCCGGAGTTGGTCAGGGCGCACGTTGCCAACATCCGCAGCATGTTGAACAGGCCTGCGAATGCCGGCGAGCTGACCACCCGCTTTCTGCAGGGCAAGGGATGGCGCCACGGGTCTGCATGACGGTTCGGCGTTCCGGTGGTTGCAGTCAGCGCGGCCGCCCCATCCACTGCAAGCTGCCTGAGCCGTCAGGACGGCCTCTGTCCTGGCGGATCAGGCAGCCGACAAGGCCGCAGGCCGCGTCAGTGGCGAAGCGCACAGGCGGCATGCCGTGGCTGCTGCAGACGGCAGGAAGGCGTTGCCTCTACCGCGTCGGCCAAGGTCATTTCCTGCGCCAGAACGACCTCCGGGGCCTGCTGGTGTCGTCACTGCACACCGCAGTGACGACACCGCGAACCGCCGCAACAATACGGGCTGGGGCAGCATCCTATTGGCGCTGTCGCACATGATGATGCCCCGCGATACTGATCCCGCAGTGATCTGCCGGCAGGTGTAATGCCGGACATGCTGGCGCAGCGTCCATGCGCCGTCATTGCGCAGCCGTACCCATCCGGCCACCCAAAGGCACCGGCTTCTGCAAGTGCCTGTCCGCAAGGATGAAGCCACCCCAGGCGCGCCAGGCCCATTTGCGCACCGCCCCTGCCACAGGGTGAGCCACTTTTATCTCCCAGCCATTCGGCGTCGTCCCATCCGCCGCAGCGTCCTGCTGCCTGTCTGTCCCATGCCCGCTGTCGTCATCAGCCGAGAGCTTTCCCTTATCCCATCCACAGGAGGTTTATCCATGCACTACGCACGATGACATGCCGCCCGGTCTTCCCACAGGAAGCAAGGTGGACGCCTCATGCCGAGGCAAGGGGTGCGCTGAGCACCCAGCCCTTCGCCCTTCGGGGATCTCGCGATAGCGAGTTGGCAACAACACTAACCGATCAAGTTCTCAGCATGACGCGACACCCGGCACACAGGAGGCAGACGATGGACGATTTGACCTGGACGCTGAAACAGCTGTGCCGACGCAACCGTGACGGCAGCTTTGCCACGCAGGCTGACCGGCAGCGCTCGCTGACGCTGATGGCCCGCCAGTTGCGTGATGCCGGGTTCAACCAGATGCAGGCCCGTTCGCTCAAGGGCAAACACGTCAATACGCTGCTCAACCAGTGGCAGGCACAGGGGCTCTCGACCGGCACCCTGAAGAACCGCCTGAGTCACTTGCGCTGGTGGGCCGAGAAAATCGGCAAGGCCGGCCTGCTACCTGCCGACAATCGCCAGCTCGGCATTCCCGAGCGGAAGTACAGTAGCAACCAGAGCAAGGCGCAGACTCTGGACGAACGCCTGGATGCCATCCGCGATCCGCACGTGCAGATGAACCTGCGCCTGCAAGCCGCCTTCGGGCTGCGCCGCCAGGAGTGCATCAAGTTCCAGCCGACCTGGGCCGACCGGGGCGATCACATCGCGCTCAAAGGCTCATGGACGAAAGGCGGCAAACCGCGCAGCGTCCCCATTACGACGCCGCAGCAACGGGCGGTGCTCGATGCGGCGCGGACACTGGCCAGGGCCAGTTCGCTGATCCTGGCAAACAAGTCCTACATCCAGCAGCAACATGTGTATGACGGCCAGTGCAAGGCGGCAGGGCTGAGCAACATGCATGGCCTGCGCCATCAGTACGCCCAGGCAAGATATGAGGCGCTGACCGGCTGGCAGGCGCCGGCTGCGGGCGGGCCAACCGCGCGTGAGCTAACCCCGGCCCAGCGCCAGATCGATACGCAGGCTCGCCAGATCATCAGCCATGAACTGGGCCATGAACGGCCCCAGATCGTCACGCTGTATGAGGAACGCTAGTCGCCGGGCAGTCGCTGGCTAGCCTCGTCGCATCCACAGTTCATACGCCAGGCCTGAGAGCATGAAGTAGGCCCCGCCAAGCAGCATGATCAGCAGCACAACGCCGCCGGCCCGTGCGGAAAACCGGGTATACCGCGCCAAGGCAAACCAGACCGAAGACAGTGCACCGCTGGCCCGCTGATTCATCAAGGCGAGGTAATGCAGTGACCGAAGCGCCGCAGCAAGCGTTGCACCAATCCCCATCACGACTCCGAAGAGCTGGGACAGTATCCAAATTCGATGCTCGTCCTCCAGTACATCAAAATAGTAATCGATAATCCTGTAGCGGAAAGCAGCCTCACGGGCGCCGGCAATAATGCCTGCCTGCGCCAGTTCGGTCAGGTAGATGGAGGCGCCCACTGCAACCAGGGGCGTGAAGATGTACCAGCCCCATTCCGCGCTGTTGTATTGCCCCCGGATGGCAGAGGCCAAACCAGCCGCCAGGATAAACGCCGTGCAGGAAAACACCCCACTCAGCCAATAGTGCAGGATTTCACTGGCGTAACGGCTATACCCCCCAGATGACAACGGCCACGACAATGAACAGAGCGCCAAGGTAAGCCCATACGTCGTCCGAAGAAGAGGATGTTCCCCGGCTTTGATTCACCACGACCGTTTGCCTGAAGGTGATAACGGTCTGCTGCACTGTGACAGGTGCCGCAGGCGAAGGGGTGTTTTTGAATCCGCCAAATAGCAGCCCCAATATGGCGCCGATAAGTGGGGATATAACAGCGCTTTGTACAAGCGGGTTATTTATCCAGGCAATAAACGCGTCCAATCAATGCTCCTTTATATGCTCACATGGTTATACCGACCCGAAAGAAAAACCGCCTGCAGAGCAACGCTGCCATTAAATGGCAACTCACTCCGAAGACGGCTTGCTTATCGGGCCTGCTGCAATTCTCTGTATTTTTATATAGATTAAATCGCAAAGCGAGCATTACACCTTGAACTGCGCTAGGCTCTGTCTGAAAAAAGCCGTCGCATATACCGCAGGACACAAGCCAGCGAAACCATCGCGGCGTAACTTTTTGCGAGCTTGTCGAAGCGCGTGACGATCCGGCGGTTCTCTTTCAACCAGCCAAACATGCGTTCGATGATGTTGCGCTGTCGGTATTTGGGCCGGTCGAACAGTCTGGGTAAGCCAGGCTTGGGCTTGCGCTTCATCGAGCGCAACGGGATGACGGGCTGCATTCGATATTGGTCGCAGTAGCGGCGTAGCGCTTCGGCGTCGTAGCCCTTGTCGGCAAGTAGCCACTTACAGCGCTTGCGCGGACGGCCACGTCGGCTCGATGGAATGCTGACCTCGTCCAGCAGTGGTTGGGCGTAGCTGATGTCACTGGCTTGACCGCCAGAGAGGAGAAAGCGCAACGGTATCCCGCTGGCGTCGCAGAGCATGTGGATTTTGGTTGTCAGGCCGCCACGACTTCGGCCTAGAGCGTGATCGGCAGGCTCGTCAG